>DATFMK010000454.1:0-2773 GCA_035267005.1 Balneolales bacterium | reverse complement strand
TTCTCGAACATCTTCAACTCGTTTCTCCAAGGCTTCAAACTTTGCCTCAATTTCTCCTTCCGGTGTGACTGAGCTCCGAACATTCGTAATTTCCCTAATAACCAAGTTTTGGGCCTTGTCAATTTCTTCAACCTTAGCAGTTGTAAAGTCCGCAATTTCTCGAACATCTTCAACTCGTTTCTCCAAGGCTTCAAACTTTGCCTCAATTTCTCCTTCCAGTGTAACTGATATTTCTACTGTCTTCCATATCGAAATGCCAAGCAACATTACACCAAACACAGTTAAAACAGAATAGCCTAAACCAAATGTTCTGTGCTTAATATAAACAAACAATAAGCTGCATAGCATAAGGCTGCCAAAAACAAGGTTTAATATTAGTGCAGTAAATACAATTTTAGATTCCATAAGAACGAGTTTCAATGCCGATGGCCGTGCCCTTTGCAGTTCGATTCCATTCAGCACAGCCCATGGTTCCTACCAAAAATGAAAGGATTAATAGACCAATAAAAATTCTTATCATCATAACATCCCCATTGATTGAAATTTTAAAATAGGGAAAAGAAGGAAGTTTTTTTAACGTAAAAAATAAGCAGAAATTATGCCAATTTTTGTAATATTTTTTTCCATTAATTTCATTTAGTTATATACTGCTAAAATATTGACATATAAATGAGGGCAGAAAGATGGCAATAATCCGTCAAAGATATGACCTTCAATATAATTTTGAGCCAAGGTTTTAAAAATAGTCTGATATGCCCAATACACACGTGCGCCATGCCAGACGCACATTAAGGACGCTTTGCCTATCTGCCCGGATATCATCAGCTAAGCCTAAATGAATAACTTCCCAAGCGCCGCCCTTACGATGATGAAAATTGGACACCTGAATTATCACATCCAGCCGATCAGAGTCTTAATTAAAATCGACAACATGCGGATGAAATTGGGGTACGGTTGTATCGGAGGTTTTACCCGGTAAAGGTTTTCTCTAAAGCTTTGATATTTCCAGTTTTGCTGAACTTTTCAATGTCTTTTTGAAACGTTATGATTAAAAACATTAAAGGTTCTCCCTTGTAATGCCGATTCACACTTTTAAACATGCTTATTTTTTTGGGAAATGAAGATTATTTACGTAAGAACGGCTGGTTATATAATTTATTGTTAAGCCTAACGGATTAAATTCGTAAGCACCCGAATGGATCCGTGGAGAACACTTATGACAGATCAGATGAACGGAATGATTATCCTCAACGCTATACCCGACGCCGGCGTTGAACAAAAGGTCGGGGAATTCTTGTCGTGCCATGCTAAAAACATTCCGGTCGACAAATTGAAAGATATGATCAAGAAAACACCAATTGTTTTGAGCAAAAATGCCGACGATAAAATTGGCAAAACTTTTGTTTCAAAACTTGAAATGCTTGGTGCCTCAGCAACATATGTATCGAAACCGAACCTTGCCAAACAAGTCACTACGCCACAACAAACAACTATTGAACACGCATCCAATCTCAGTATGGCCCAGGAAAATCCGCACCCAAAATACACCAATTCAAAAGCGCCTGTTCGATTCAAACGAGGTGTGAAGGACAGACTTTTTGCCCAACTTATAGAAGTGAACAAGGAGTTGTGGTTAATCCTCTCCATGATAATGATTATGGGCGTCATGAATTATCTTTTGGCATCTCAACGAATGTTGTTGGGACTCTATACACTGCCGACACTGTTTTCAGCCTATTTCTTTGGCCGCCGCCACGCCACACTCACAGCCTTTGCCAGTGTTTTAATAGTGAGCATCGCAATTTATTATAATCCTTCATGGCTGGTTGAAACCAAGAGCACAAAGTTCTTGGACAGCAAGTGGTTTGAAATTATGGCCTGGGGAGGAATCCTGATGATCACTGCTTACGCCATGGGCACTCTCTATGATCGCGCCAAAAAAAAGATGGCAGAGCTTAGACAAACTTACCAAGGTGTTCTGATCATTTTGCGCAATTTTATCTCCAATGATGAATATACGGAAAATCACTGTTACCGGGCATCCTTCTATGCTGTAAAAATTGCTTCTTATTTAGGATTCAGCATGGAACGAATCGAGGATATTCGTTCGGCTGCTTTGTTGCATGACATCGGAAAACTGGAAATCAGCCGGAATCTCCTTTATAAGGCGGCACGTCTAAGCAAAAACGAGTATGAAGAAATGAAACAACATGTGGCAAAAAGCGGTGAAATCCTTAATCCGCTCCAAGGCCCTCTGGGACGTATTTTGCCCATTATCCTTGCTCACCATGAAAAGCATGATGGTTCAGGGTACAACAAAGTGCTTGGAGAAAAAATTCCATTGGAAGCACGTGTGCTGGCGGTGGCAGATGTCTATGATTCCCTTACCAGCGACAGACCCTATCGAAAGGCAATGTCACCCTTTGACGCCAAGGATATCATAGAAAAAGGTTCCGGTACGGAATTCGACCCAAAAGTTGTCGAGGTATTCCTAAAGGTTTTCGCGCAAGGAGAATTGGAAATTCCAAACGTGGTTCTTTGATAAGTGTTCTGCTTTTTGCCGATTGATTCTGATCCATAACCATAGATTTTAATCTTAATCACATGAAGTATTTTACAAAAAACGGACAATGAAATTTTACTCATTTACCCTATAAAATTTGTTTCAATCAAATGTTAACGTATCAGATAATTTTTTCATCCAGCTGTGAGCTTTTTCAGCAATTACTTTATATTGCTCTAACTTAATTCCCAATCGGTCGAGCACTATAGA
>DATFMK010000453.1:0-5806 GCA_035267005.1 Balneolales bacterium | reverse complement strand
CCATTATTACGATCACTACAAACAAATTGCCGCATATGGTCTTTTTGAGTACGGTGAAACGAATAAATCTTATTTTAAAAGTAGTTTCAACCAAATCATAAATAATTTACGCCCCTTAACGGAACGTCCGTTTTATTACCTCACACAGAAGATTTCCCATCAACCGGAATCTTCAACTTTTAATTTTCACATCACTATTCTTAGTGATGCCTTCATTCAAAAACAGGAAGTCGTTTCCGGTAATAATCAAATACTATTCTATAATCCACCGAAGGATGTTCCTTTTAATGTGCGCAATCTTGAAAAATTATTCCGGCGTACTTCTAAAAATTCTAATCCACTACTTTTCTTCAAATCAAAATGGTTATTCCACCTGTTTGAACAACATATCACCATTTTTGAATACATCTCGAAATTGGCTAAAAACTCAAATATTGTTTTCAGTACGCCCCCGCCCCCTGTGAAGAGACCAAAAGCACATTGGCTTGTACTGCTATTACTTTTACTTTGGGGGGTGATAGCCGTTCATTATGCTTTTGAGCCCAATTACCGTAAATCATTACAAAGATACTTCAACAATCATATTTTCTTTGTAAATGATATTATTGAAAGACATGCCCGCTTAACGGTTTCAAGTCTGATTGTTGTACTTATTCAATCTATATTAGGTGGATTTTTCTTTTATGCTATCAGCATCTATTCATTTTCTAAACTCGGTTTTGAAGCCATAACCTATCACTATCCTTTTTTAGGATTTTTAAATGGTTCCCCTATAAGCCTCTTGTTTCTCGGATTTGCAGCCGTTTTACTTTATAACCTGATTAGTATTGTTTGGCTTTATTTTGGATCAGCAGGAATCACTTATTTCTCACAGGCGGTGACTCTGCACATGTGGACGCAACACATAAATATTATCATTTACACCGTCATTCTCACGTTAATCATGTCGGGCGGTTATCTCTTCATCATTTATGCATTAGCAGTGATATTCATTCTTATTATCCTGATGAGTTTTTATATCACGGTTTTCGACACGGTTAAACTCAGTGAACAGCCGTTGCTCCAACATCTATTTACTACCGTTCCCCACTTTATACTACTTGTTGCTGCTCTTGTCTGGTTGATAGCCGGCACAAGCCTGATTAACATATGGCATTTTGCTCTGACCTTATCCTGAAAACAGCCAAATCCAAATCCTAAATCACCTGTTTGCGTAGTCTTGCCACGGGGATATTTAATTGTTCCCTATATTTGCTAACCGTCCTTCGCGCGATTTTGTATCCTTCTTTTTTAAGCTCATTGGTAAGTGCCTGATCGCTTAATGGCTTGGATTTATCCTCTTTTTCAATAATATCCAAAAGCAGATTTTTGACAGCGCGGTTCGAGACTTCTTCACCGCTCTCCGTCTCGACTCCTTCATTGAAGAAATATTTCAATTCATAAATCCCAAAATTCGTCTGAACGTATTTCCCATTAACCACGCGCGATATTGTTGAAATATCCATATTAATTCTATCTGCGATGTCTTTGAGAATCATCGGTTTCAAACCTTGTCCGTATTTAAAAAAATCTTCCTGAAGGGCAACAATAGTACGCATCACATTCAACAATGTTTGCTGCCGCTGAATGATAGACTCGATGAACCATTGAGCCGATTCCATCTTACCTTTGATGAAGGAACGTGTTTCTTTGGCTTCCTCACTTTTACTTTTTCTCGTTTTGTCCCAAAGTTTTTTATAATGAGGGGAAATTCTCAAACTTGGTGCATTTCTATCGTTCAGGGAGATGACGAAATCTCCCTCCTCTTTTTCATTTCCGTATTCATCAACTTCGGGCTCGTAATAAACTTCAAAATCAGGAATGATGTAATTACTTGATTCGATTAAATCATTATCCCCAGTTCCAGGTTTGGGATCAAGTGATTGGATACATTCATAAGCCTCACGCATCTCCTCGTCTGAGGCATGTAAATGTTTTTTTATTTTATCAAAATGCTTTTTCTCGAACAGATCCCATTCTTCATCAATGATACGATAAGCAACTTTTTTACCTTTCGTATGATCCGGTAAGGTTTCCAGTTGGATTAGCAGACATTCTCTTAAATTCCGTGCCGCTATACCAACCGGATCGAGATGCTGAATCTTTTTCAAAACTCTAAGAACCTCATCTTCCGTAATCGAAACAGCATTATTGAAAGCAATACTATCGACCAGGGAATCAATATCACGGCGAAAATATCCATCTTCATCGATAGAACCTAAGATTTGATCAGCGATCAACTTCTCTTTGTCATTTAAATCGAGAAGGTTGATCTGATTTTCCAGCTCCTCAAACATCGTCTTGTGGTAGGGATTGGGCAAATCATGCCAATCCTGATCCGGATTGTAAGATCCGGCTTTATAGGATTCCCGTTCATCACCATGAAGATATTCTTCCCAATCGATCTCTTCATTTTCATCGACGGCATCAACCTCCTCAGAATCCGATGTTTCTTCATCAAATTCATCACTATCACTGGAAATACCATCATCCTCTTCTAACAGCGGATTACTTTCCAGCTCTTCCTTCACACGCTGTTCAAGAGCCAAAGTTGGCAACTGAAGCAGTTTAATGTACTGAATCTGCTGTGGGGATAAACGTTGCTGAAGCGATTGCTTCTGTTGTAAATACTGTCCTGATGAAAGCATTATAGCTTATTACGCCTCCATTTTCACTCTTATGTCTTTACAAATTTTTCGAAATTCATCATACCATGATACCCCATATTGCCTTACCAAGGCATCTCTGACAAAATCAGCTAAATAAATTCCTTCTCTTTCTGCACGCGAACAAGCCGCAGAACACAAAGATGGAACATATTCAAAATTAACATAATCTTTTCCACCTACTGTTTTGATCCGTAACGGATACAAATGGCAGCTTATCGGCTTCATCCAGGGAAACCGTCCTTCCCGATACGCTTTATGTATCGCACAAGTGGCAACCCCATTGTCATCATAAGTTACAAAAACGCATTCATTTCCATCCGTACAATTTAATTCGGGATCTTCATTTTCGGGATAAACGATTAATCCCTCTTCTTCTACAACTTCGACTGCCCGTTTACGCAATTCACCTTTTAAATCCCGGTACGCTTTCTTTAAAACGGGTATTTCTTCTTCTTTTACCGGTGCTCCGGCATCCCCAACTACACAACAAGCTCCTTTACACTTATGTAAATCGCATGCAAATTTAGCATTTGCGACATCATCTGATATGACTACATTTTTAACCTGAAACATGAATTATCTTGATTAGTAACATCCTTCCTGCATTGGAAATTAAGCAATTTTTAGCTTTTATCATTCCATTTTACATTACCAATTCCGGAAAGATGAGTTTTTCGAACAATTATATTTTTTTAATACCCAAGCCTTTGAGACAAGATAAGTTTGTTGAATAGAGGATTAACTTTGCCGTATCATTTTAACCGGAAATGCTTGCCAGCCATCTGTTCAACACATCCTGCCATTTCCAAACTTAATAAATCTACTAAAAGCTTATGAGAAGGGACACTAATTTTTACAGCTAAGTCATCTATATGCTGTTCACCTTTTTCCAAAATTTCACAAATCGTACGCTGTTGTTCGCTCAAATCAATAGTTTGCCATTTTTTCTTGTGATTTTCCGGCTCATTCGGTTTCAACTCATTATTAAACGAAACAGGTAACTCCTCAAGTATATCATCGATATCCTGTACAAGTTTTCCCATTCCTCTTTTAATCAGAAAATTACCGCCAACACCGGTTCGGTTTAAATTACTATGAGGAATAACAAAGACTTCCCGGTTTTGATCGAGCGCCAGCTTTGCCGTAATGATACTTCCACCTGAAATACCGGATTCAACTACAAGCACGCCCATACTCATACCGCTCACTATTCTGTTGCGAATCGGGAAATTACCGGCATCGGGTTGAGTACCAAGTGGAAATTCGCTAATCACGGCACCCCCTTTATCGATTATTTCCCGGACAAGTTTTTTATTCGTTTTGGGATAAATGACATCCAGTCCAGAACCTAAAACCGCAACCGTCTGTCCACCTTTATTAACACAAGCTCTATGCGCTTCCGTATCGATACCATAAGCTAATCCACTTATCACCGTCATATTCTGTGATACAATTCGATCTGTAAAATGACGTGCCATTTCCCGTCCATATTTGGTCGGTTTACGTGTACCTACAACAGCCATACCATCTCTGTTTATAGATTCAAGAGACCCCATAACCCATAGTAATAAAGGAGAATCGTAAATCTCGCGAAGCCTGTCAGGATAATGAACAGAACGGTATGAGATGATTTGCGCTCCCATTTTTCGAGCCTTATCAATGATGGCATCGACTCTTTCCCAGTCGATCAATTTTTGAATATTTGCCGAAATTTGCGGGCCAATTCCGGGTATCCGGCGTAATTCGCCCTTACTCAATTTGAAAATATCATATGGATTTTTTACTCGCTTAAAAAGCAGGCGTATCCTTTGCGCGCCTATTTTGGGGATTGTACTCAGAGCTATTATCGTTCGAACCTGATCAGTCATCAGTTTGCTTTTCAAGTTCGTTCCAGATCATCTCCTTCAACTCATTAAGATGATACCCTGTTGCTGCTGAAATAGTGATATAGGGTGCATCAAGATCAATCTTCTGATTCAATTTATAATCTTCTAATAAATCCATTTTGGATATGGCTATAATCCTTGGCTTTTCCAATAAATCTTCCCTGTAAGCCTTCAGCTCATCGCACAATGCCTTATATTCGTAATTAATGTCGGTGTTCGCGCTAATTACAAATAGCAGCACATCATTCCGCTCAATATGACGTAAGAACCGAATACCTAATCCTTTTCCTTGATGTGCTTCTTCGATAATACCGGGGATATCGGCCATTACAAAACTTCGGTAATCGGCCAGAGAAACCACACCCAGGTTGGGCTCTAAAGTCGTAAATGGATAATCCGCTATTTTCGGTTTCGCTGACGATAACGAAGATAAAAGTGTACTCTTACCTGCATTAGGGAACCCAACGAGTCCGACATCTGCAATAAGCTTTAATTCTATTTCAACAACCTTTTCTTCACCTTTTTCTCCTTCCTGTGCAAAACGGGGAGTCTGATTAGTCGCACTTTTAAAGTGTGCATTACCATAACCCCCTTTACCGCCTTTAGCAATAACTAAATCTTCCTTATCCTCCGTTACTTCACCAATAACTTTCCGGGTATCCTCTTCGTAAGCTACCGTTCCCAGAGGGACTTCAAGAATGATTGGATCCGCATCTTTCCCCGTTTTAAGTGCACCGGCTCCATTTTCACCCTTATTGGCTTTTAAGAATTTCTTATATCGAAGATCGAGGAGGGTATTTAACTGAGCATTACCGCGCAAAACGATATCCCCCCCCTTACCGCCTTCGCCGCCATCGGGTCCACCGCGTGGCACATACTTTTCTCTTCTGAAATGAACAGATCCAGATCCGCCGTCTCCGGCTTTTATGTACATTTTAGCATAATCTGCAAAACGCATGAAGCTTCCCTGATGAGTTTAACTCTGATTATTATTAAAATAAAGCTCTGAATGATAAGACCCATTCAGAGCCATAACCTTACAATTTTTTATTATAAATTTTAAAGAAAGTGTATTTCCACCATAAATACCATGATTTCTATTTGGGAAATACATGATTTTGAAGGGGATATTATAAATGAATAATACAAAGATAACAGATTTGCTGATCACCCATTATAAATATTCAACCTACACAAATTGATGCTAATCTA
>DATFMK010000452.1:0-4935 GCA_035267005.1 Balneolales bacterium | reverse complement strand
ATACAATCTGCCAAACCAATTGGACCATCCATTTCGAATACATCCGCCCAGCTAATATCCATTTTTTCAATCAGGAATTCTTTGATATGCATCGGAGTGTCGTCATCAATTTCCAGACGTACGATCTCTGCAAAACGGCGTTCTCGTAACTCCTCAGTAATTAATTCCAGCAGATCATCCGCTTCCTCTTCATTACGTTCGACATCGGCATTTCGGGTTACTCTGAAAATATTGGCTGATAATACTTCCATCCCCGGAAAAAGCTGATGTATATGCGCTTTGATGATATCATCGATCGACACATATATAAGCTCATCACCATTTTTTTCAACATTGAGCCAGCGCGGTCGGTTAGACGGAATTTTTACCCTTGCAAATAATAAATTACCTGTCTCGGGTTGCCGCAATTCCACAGCCAGGGAACGACTTTTATTTGAGATTAATGGAAACGGATGTGATTTATCTACGGCAAGTGGCGTCAAAATCGGATACAACTGCCGGTCGAAATACTCTTCCAGCACTTTTCTTTGATTAGCAGACAATTCGGTATAACGCTTGAAATGGATGCCATAGGTACTCAGTGTCGGAACGAGATTTTTTAAAAAACAATCTCGATACGCCACGACCATCTTTTTAACTTCCTTGTCAATGGCTTTTAGTTGTTGAGCCGCAGTCATTCCATCGACCGGTGGGGTATCAATTCCTGCTTCCAACTGCCGTTTCAGACCACCTACCCTTTTTTGAAAAAACTCATCCAAATTACTTGCAACAATCCCAATAAATTTTAATCGCTCAAGCGGTGGGTTTTTCTCATTTTCAGCTTCCTTTAATACGCGCCAGTTGAATTTCAGCCAGCTTAATTGATAATTGAAAAAATAATCTTCCCCAAAAATTTTTAAATTCGGAGAAATGGTGTACATCCCGATGGTGTAATGGAAATGCTTGTTTTTTGCACTCTCATCCTTTTCAGAACTATTTTTTTTAGAATCAGTATTTATTTTATCTGGTGAGAAAGACGACTTCGTCATATTTTAATGTATTCTTTCCTTTAATCTGTTTTTTAAAAATTTGTTATTAATTTACAAATACTTTTACTGTACCTACATATTAATATAAACATTGACTATTAAGACATTATTTTATTTTGTCTAATCCAGTATTAAACGCTTATAACAAAGACGACGATTTTGAACAAACCATTCGTCCGGAATCGATAAATGAATTTATTGGTCAGCAAAAAATTATCGATAATTTAGATGTTTTCATTCGTGCGGCAAAAACCCGTAAGGAAGCGCTCGATCATGTTCTACTATCCGGACCTCCGGGTTTAGGAAAAACGACCCTTGCTTATATCATTGCGAACGAAATGGACGCTCAGGTTAAATCGACCACCGGTCCTGTTCTTGAAAAACCGGGTGATTTGGCCGGTCTGTTAACTAATCTCGATGAGGGAGATGTCCTTTTTATTGACGAAATTCACCGGTTAAATCCTGTTGTCGAAGAATATCTATATTCGGCAATGGAAGATTATAAACTGGACATCGTCATCGACTCTGGTCCAAATGCCCGCAGTGTTCAAATCGATTTAAAACATTTTACGCTGGTCGGAGCCACAACCCGTAAAGGATTACTGACGGCCCCGCTACGAGCACGATTCGGTATAAATTTCCGTTTGGATTATTATGATACCGAAGTATTACAGCACATTGCGTTTCGAACATCAAAAATTCTGGGTATTGGAATCAGTGATGAAGGGGCTTATGAAGTCGCACGCAGAAGCCGGGGAACTCCGCGTATCGTAAACCGCTTATTACGCAGAACACGCGATTTTGCCCAGGTTGACGGTCTGGATATTATCGATAAGCAGATAGCTGATAAGGCTCTTAATGCGTTAGACGTTGATCAAAACGGACTTGATGAAATGGATATTCGTATTTTAACTTCCATCATAGAAAACTATCGTGGCGGGCCAGTGGGACTTGGTACGTTAGCTGTAGCTGTAGGTGAAGATAAAGGAACGATTGAGGAAGTCTATGAACCTTTTTTAATTCAGGAAGGTTTTATGCAACGAACGCCCAAAGGACGCGTTGTAACTCTAAAGGCTTTTAATTATCTCGGAATACGACCTGAACAAAGTGGAAATGATTTATTCAATAATGAACGAAAATAGCCAATCTTCATATTGCATTTAAAAAGGCATTTGTATTTCGTATTTTTAGGCAGTCGTATAACCGGAAGGCTTTGCAAAACCAGATTTTTGGTTAAAATAGAGGCAAGAAGAATTTTAAAATTCCGATAACACAGAGATTGGGCAAAAAGATAGTTTTGCAAAGTCTTCTAACTGTTTACCTGTATGACAATAGATAACAAACGATTAATAAATATTAAACGGTAAATTCGTTAATTTTTTGTACTTTATTAATTAAAAATAAGACCATTTTAAGCATCGTAATTATAATTAAAGGAGAAATTTAGTTCGATGAGAAAACTCTTTACTTCCGAGTCTGTTTCTGAAGGACATCCTGATAAAGTCGCCGATCAAATATCGGATGCTATTCTGGATGCCATGCTGGAAGGAGATCCTAATTCACGTGTAGCTGTTGAAACTATGGTAACTACAGGCCTCACCGTTGTATCCGGAGAGGTTACTACTGATGCGTACGTTGATGTTCAGGAAAAAGTACGTGACGTCATTCGTGAAATCGGGTATACCAAACCAACCTATCGATTCGACGCTGATTCTTGTGGTGTTTTGGTAAGTATTCATCAGCAAAGTCAGGATATCGCCATGGGCGTTGATGAAAAAGACGATAAACCACAAGGCGCCGGTGATCAGGGAATGATGTTCGGTTACGCAACAAATGAAACCGATACTTACATGCCCATGAGTTTACAATTCGCTCATGATCTTGTTCGTCATCTGGCTCATATCCGTAAGAATACATCACTAATGCCCTATCTTGCTCCGGACAGCAAAAGTCAGGTTACAATAGAATATGATGAAAATAACGCGCCCAAACGTGTTCATACAATAGTAGTTTCCACACAGCATGATGATGATGTTACCCAAAATCAGATAAAAGCGGATATTAAAAAATATTTAATTCCCGAAGTTATCCCTGAAAGTCTATTAGATACAAAAACGATTATTCATGTAAATCCAACCGGAAATTTTGTTATTGGTGGTCCGCATGGTGATACCGGTTTAACCGGACGTAAAATTATCGTCGACACTTATGGCGGAAAAGGCGGTCACGGTGGTGGCGCATTTTCAGGAAAAGATCCATCGAAAGTAGACCGAAGCGCTGCATACGCTGCCCGGCAGATAGCAAAAAATATCGTTGCTGCAGGTTTAGCTGAAGAATGTCTCGTTCAATTAGCTTATGCTATTGGTATCGCAGATCCTATTTCCATAAACATTAATACTTACGGTACCGCCAAAGTCGATGAGCTCGAATTAGAAAAAGCCGTTCTAGATATTTTTGATTGTACTCCTTCAGGTATTATCAAACGATTAAATCTAAAGCAACCCATTTATCAAAAAACGGCAGCTTATGGTCATTTTGGAAGAGATGAATTCCCATGGGAATCATTGGATTATGTTGATGCATTAAAAGATGCTTTTAAGATAGCAGCCGAAAGATAATCCATTTATTACTCAGTTTTTCCAGGCATATCTTAAACGGGTATGCCTTTTTTTATAAATACTTGACTATACAATGATCAACTCGATTTTCCCGTTAGTTTAATATATTTCTAATAGATATTACTTTGCAACATAATGAGTCATCAATGAATCTAATCAAAAAGTTACGCGAACCTGTTAGCGGTCTGACCCATCTATTTGGTGCTCTTTTATCGGTACTCGGACTCATTCTCCTTGTCTACCAGGCTCAAACCACAACTCAAACCCTTGCATTTATTATTTATGGCATTAGTCTGATTTTACTTTATTCGGCAAGTTCTTTATATCATCTATTGCCGGTATCTCAAAACGCTCTTCGAAATTTACGGCGTTTTGATCATATGATGATCTATGTACTCATTGCAGGAACTTATACTCCATTTACATTATTGGCTTTACACGGTATCATGAAATGGGGTATGTTTTCAATTGTCTGGGCTTTGGCTTTTACAGGCATTATTTTCAAAATTGTTTGGTTTAATGCACCCAGATGGCTTTCCACTATTTTCTACCTGGGTATGGGTTGGTTAGCCATCATCATGTTTCCCGATTTATTGCATAACTTCAGTATCGATGGCATGTATTGGATCGGCCTGGGCGGTCTGGCCTATACGGTTGGCGCTGTTATTTATGCTATAAAAAAACCAGATCCCATCCCAAAGGTATTTGGATTTCACGAGATTTGGCATATTTTCGTTTTAGTGGGAAGTTTTTGCCATTTTTGGTCCGTTTATGAATACCTCATTCCCATGCATTAATAACTAACATGCTTTCTTATCCCTTTTCATTTCTTCACTGTTTTATGTATATAAAATAATCGCGATTCCACACCGAATAAAAAATTAAGAATGAAAAGGACTCTAAAATTTGCAGTCGTAGCAAGTTATTATTTTTTGATACAAATCACTTTTGTATCCATAGCAAATGCCCAATATTATCGCCCTTCATATTTGCACTGGTACAAGCTAAAGACCCCTCATTTCAAAATACTCTTTCATAATGGAGAAGATAGTGTAGCCCATGCTGCAGCAAGGATTCTTGAATCACAATATCCGGCTACTCAAAAACTCACCGGCGGACATCTGCATAATTTTCCTGTTATTCTGAACGCTTATAATGATCAGGCAAATGGATTCGTCACTTCCAATGTATATCGTATGGAAGTGGAGATTCCATCAATGAAAGGGAAAACTATGAACCCACAAACCGGGGGTTGGCTTGAAAACGTTTTTCCCCACGAGCTCACACAT
>DATFMK010000451.1:0-2504 GCA_035267005.1 Balneolales bacterium | reverse complement strand
CCTGCTGGTTTTAGGTAAGGATGTGATGAATGGTGAAAACCAAAAAAGCAGACAAGATTAAAAACCTATCTGCTATCGGGTGCGCTATGATGATTTACTCCATATGATTAAAAACGCCGTTTCGTGTGAAATAGGTTATCTCTCAAATGATTAAGCATTTGTTTTATGGAAACACACCACGGCACACCCGTATAGCATCATTCTTTAAAAGCGAAATTTGAAAGGTCGATTTTTTGATTTTTCCCGGGATTTCTTACGTTTTTTTGTTTCACTAACACGTGCAGTTCGCTGCACTTCAAGGGCTTTTCCTGTTTGCCATTCTTCAATTTGATTGGCCCGGTTTGATTTGAAAATAATGATATTATCATATTCCGGATCGATTAGATTTCGTAACCCGTGCTGCATAATATGTAATTGATTATTGGTTAGAAATCCGCTAAAAACGGAACGCTGCCGGTGTTCCAACCATTTTCGCATGTATTTCATCACTTTTGAACAACGTTTTTTTTCTACATCATAAACAACTACAACAAACATGTCTTCCTCACCACCAAATTTTAAAGGACACATAATCGATTTCCCCCATTACATGTTTAATCAATTTGTAACATTCTAACCGGATGAGGTAACGATAACTGACCGATCGATTGAGATCCCGATGCAAAATGGTTGTTCGCAGCCGATGTTCAAAGGCCCGGATAACTCGCAATCGGCCTTCCGGTGTTAGTATGGTTTGATTCATTTTCGAATCGAAATCTTCTTCTTTTATCCATTTCCTGCTAACCATCTCCAAGAGGAGTGGTTCAACTAAAAGCGG
This sequence comes from Balneolales bacterium, assembly GCA_035267005.1. Classification (GTDB taxonomy): domain Bacteria; phylum Bacteroidota; class Rhodothermia; order Balneolales; family DATFMH01; genus DATFMH01. The sequence goes on along the minus strand of DATFMK010000451.1, from coordinate 1,687 downwards.
ACGGAAAATTTCAGCAAGATCGTAGGCAAGCGGATAACGATGGCGTCCATTCTCATGCAGGTATCCGGTAACCGGTGTTATCTGGGTCCGGTAACATTCACTGAGTATGGTAGTGTACAACATGCTATTCAAAAAGGATATCAATGCGTTCGCACGATTTTTGGGCGGATGATAGATTCTTTCCCTGATTTTGAATGTTTCGTTTAATTGCTCATCGAGAAACTGATAATACCATTTCCGTAACATGCCTTCTATTCCCATTAATTTTTCTATGGTTGATATTTCAGATAAATCGACCATCAAACGGTCCCAAGTTGTAAGAAAATCATCCGGTACTTTATTACGCCTGACCGCCCTTGCCATGTGGTTTCTCATATTATGGAAAGCGCCGTTCAGAATCTCCCTTGCAACTATCAGCCTTTCTTTTCGATCCCAATAGGTTTGAAACTGCCGGACCTGAATACGCCCGTTTGGAATAGGATCCCGTGATAAATAGGTGCCGCTATAATAACCATAATAATTATAGACATGCATCGGAATGCCGTGTTGCGATAGGAATTGTAAGAGCGCCGAATTCATATCCGCTTCAGCATAAAGATGCAAATCTGCTACACGTTCGACCGGCAGCCACATCGGACTCGACTGCCACCAGATATCTTCTTCGGATAAGGGATATTCCGAGATCATTTCCCGGGCAATCTCCATTCCGGGATGTTTATAATCACGTTTTTTACTCGTTGGCGTTAAATGTAACGTATCTGCTTTACGGCGAATTCTTACCGGTTCGATTAAATAAACGGATGCTTTCATAATTTTTTTGTTTTTTCCTTTTTTTGTTTATTGATTTTCCGTCCGATATGACAAAAGTCACGATAGGAACATTCCGTGCACAATGGATCACCTGGTTTATAGTCCAACGGTGGAATTTCATTCATTCCCAATTCTCCTTCTAAAACCGAAATTATGCGCTCCAATTGATCCCATTCCCCGGAAGCCGGTCGATCTATTTTAATCGTCAGAATATTATCCAGTACCTGATCCCAGTCATAATGGAACTGTTCCGCCAGATTAACGGCTTCTTTTTCCCACTCCTTCGGATACCACAACTGTATTTGAATTCCGGTCACACCAAAAAGTCTTAGGGAACGGTAGTAATACCATATTTGATAAATATGCGCGGCGTGAGGTTGGCCACTTTTATATTCGACAGCTACCGCTTCAGTTGTAAACCAGGCATCCAGACGATCGCCAGTCAGGAGTGATACTTCAAAATCCCAACCTTCCAGAAAATCTTCATCCTGGTCATTAAAACGTAACAAGGATTGTATTGTCCGGCTTTTTCTTCGAATTGGCTGTTGTGCCCAGGTATTAAATCCGTTCGAAGCCAACCACATGCGCCGTCGACACTGAATACCATCCGCTAATAGCGAAGCCGTCATTTTTACTTCATTTTCAGCGGTCGGATGTCCTATATACATGAATTTACTCATCGATAATCAAATTTCTTTCTATTATTAATAATTCACACAACCCATTAGTAGAAGACTATGCAAAACCTTCTAGTATGGTATCTTACGATCAAACCTTATCATGTTGTAATCGGGATCCATTTATTCACATCCCAAATGAGAAGATTATTCGTAATAGACGTTTAATATCTTCTACATTTTATCATTTTACGAAGCAA
>DATFMK010000450.1:0-4137 GCA_035267005.1 Balneolales bacterium | reverse complement strand
TACATACCTGCCTGAATTTACCCCATATGGTTTAACGTCATTATCATTTAAAATGATATTTTCCGTTTGAAGATACAGATCTCCTGTACCTGACATGGCCTGCCAGGCATTGACATAAAGGTTCAAAAGCACCTGTTCAATCTGTGGTTGGTCCACTTCCACCGCCCAGATATCTGGGTGGCATTTTTTGTGTATGGTAATCTCTTTTTTAGTTCTCCCGAACATCTCAGAGCTTTTATTGACCATATCGTTTACATCTGTTGGCTTGATTTCATATTTTCCTCTTCTGGCAAAGCCCAGGAGTTGTTTAGTAAGACTTGCCGCATTCTTTATATAATTTTCTATTCTATTGAGATATTCAAAATTGGGATGATTAGAATCAATGTCAAAAGACATTAAAGACGCGCATCCTTGAATGCCCATCAATAAATTATTAAAGTCGTGAGCAATGCCTCCGGCCAGTGTGCCAATGGCCTCCATCTTCTGGGCTTGCTGGAATTGTATTTCCAGCTCTTTTTGCTCACTGATATCCCTCAGATTAATGACGCTTCCCATAGGATTTCCATTCTTATCCCTATAAATGGCTCCGCTTATGCTCACGGGAATAATATTTCCTTCTTTTGTGTAACGACGAGTTTCAATACCCGAAAAGTTCTCTCCAGATAAAACTTTATTAATCATCATTTTAGTTTTAGGCCAAGCATCCGTTGGCACAAAAACGTCCAGAGACTTGCCAAAACATTCCTCTAATGTCCATCCAAAAACATTTGTAAAAGCCATGTTAAAGTAGGTGACTTTACCTTCCATGTTGTAAACAACAACAGGATCGGGGTTTGCTTCCAGAACGATACGATATTTCTCTTCACTTTGTTTCAATGACTTTTTTTCAAGTTCTTTAACCCTTTTTTCTAATTCTTCATAGGATGGTTTTTTGCCCATTATTAAATCTCCTGATTGTATTCAAAAGATATATGAGTCCATTTAGTCTTTTTATTAATAATTTTAATTGTTTTTCTGAAACTTCAAATTTTATGAAACACCACACCGTCTATTTTATGAAGCAGAAACTATGCCAAATTAAGGATGACAAATAAATATATTTTATTTCAGATAGTTAAAGATTAAATCATGAAATTTGGGTGGGATAAAACAACGAAGTTTTGACGTCAAATTGCTCTGATGACAGAATTTTGACTCCTTTTTGGAAAATCGGAAATGAATTTGCCCCTTTTAAAAAACGACATCGCAAATAATTTTGACCTCTGATATTTACATTTTAGCAGTAACATGCAATCGAGACTCGTTACATGTTTGTTGGAGTTATCTCACAATCTGAAATAGTTCAGATTCGTGCGCTCACCATTAATGATCACAATGTTAGCTTTTTTCAGATATATCTTTGGGACACAAGATATTATATGACTGGATTTCCCCTCATAGGTGTAATCACACGTTTTGAATTAAATATTTCAAAGCATAATTTCAAAAATTTTATACTTCAATTTGTCAATCTACAAGATAGTAATCAACACATTTGCAAGTTAATTCGCTTGGCTCATCTTGACATGGCAAGAGAAATTTGGAATATTGGTCAATGTTATCTCTTTAGATCTTTTATGATTATAATGGGTTATACTATGATTTCATGGGGAAGATTCAGATATGTTAGCAGGGATTAAATCCACAATATCTTGAAACTGTGAAACTGATAGCCCTATTTTTTCAAACCGACTGACAAAGTTATCCGTATTCATATGTTCTAATTCAAGGCCAGCATGGAATTTTGACATTAGAAAATCCGCAATATAAACCATGTGTGTAAGCTCAGGATGTTGTGTACCATTTTCAGGATAATGGTGATTCAGGATTGTATCAACCAAAGATTCCGGGAAAGACCATTTTTCTGCAAGTTGGCTTCCCACTTCCGTATGATTGAACCCCAAATGCTTTTTTTCTAATTCCAAAAAATCAACTTCATTTTCCAGTTCTTTGTAAAAAAGTGGTAATGCTGAACTAATGTATTGATCTAAAACAACCTTTCCTATGTCATGAAGAAGACCTGCTGTATATGCAAGTGAAGGAGATATTCTTTGAGTCAGTCTTGCTAATTTCTCAGTAATGATTGCGGTACCGACGGCATGATGATAAATCCCACCCATGCACAGTGAATATCCCTGGCTATGGTGTTGAAGAAGATCCTTTATATATGATGAAATCACTGATTTCGCAAAAAGCTCCTGGCCCAGAAAAACCAATGCGTGATCGATTGAGTCAATCTTTTTTACTTTTGCATACAGTACTGAATTGCAAACTTTCAATGTTCTTGCACAAATCACTTGGTCATTCCGAATATCGTTCGCAATATCCTTAAAATCATATGCATCCTCGCCAATCATTCTTAAGACTTTCATCACCACTTGAGGGATAGGCTGTATGCGTTCCATGACTCGCCCAATATCTTTTGGATCAGGTCTATTTAACTTGCTGTCTTTTGGAGATTTATCATATACTGAAAGCTCGATTGTACATTCCCAGTTTCTCATATCTAAACTGAACTTGCTTGGAAGGAAACCACCGGTCTCAGAATTTTCAATTTCAATCCCTTCATCAGCAAGAATTTTTTTGACTATTTCCAGCGTTTGTCCCCCTATATCGAAGCGTAAATCCTGTTCAGTAATTGGGCAAACAAGAGCTCCACCGGCAATGATTGCCTTCAATTTTCTTTTTTCGGCACCATGATTGTAAAGTGCTTCTAAAAAAATCGGAAGTGCAGTTAATGCGTATTTTTCGGGTTCGTAGGTGTTTTCCGGTATAACGGGTTTTGGGAGTAATAAGTGAATTAATCCTCCAGCATTCGCATCAGAGTCATACATTGCAACTCCAACGCATGTTCCGAGGAATGCCTGTAATACGATTGATTTTTTTTCTCCCACGTAATAGCTTCCCGAAGCAATCACGCGCTTTTCAACATTAAACATACATCCTCGTTGCTTAAAAACTATTTCTTTCAGAGAATTAAAGTCGTTATTGGCAATGATAAATAGAAATTCGTAATCAATGTTAGCCGCACGTTTTTCTGGGCTGATATACTCTGATCTCTATCAATAATTAGCAGAAGACTACGGGCGTGAGCCCTTGGGTGAATGCCAAAGAAAAAATTGATTAATCCATTTATAAAAGGCCATGGGCATAGGCCCATGGGAATCTATTCAGGCTTGTAATATCCCTGATGACCATAATTGCTCCAAAGACTTTTCCTTTTCGAGCATGGTGTCCACAGGGAATTTGCAAGTTAAAGATTTTCGGTAGTTTTAGCGCTTGTGTTTTCCTTTACCTCCGTGTTTGCTTTGATTGCTTTTTCTTCTCCCATCATCGCGTTTATCTCCAACATCTTGTCTATAACCATGTCTGTCCCAGTGCTTCTTTCGTTCCCACGTCTTCCAATTCTGTTTGAAGTCTGCATGTCGGATTCGTTCACCATGCCCAACAGTGTGACGAAAATCAGGAGGTAAATCTCTCAATACATGGGGCACCCTTGTTTTTTTGACATGACCCCATGGCCCATTATAACCTCTCGCTTTATACCAGTACCCATGATGTGGTCGATACCAATAGCCATGGTAAAAGAAAATTTCCAAGCCAACATCAGGTGCAAAATACGCATATGTTCCGGGTATCACTACTACTGGAGGCGGTGAATGGATAACCACGTGCGGTAGAGGCACACCAATTCCTATATTTACATTTACTTCCGCAGAGCTCTGATTTGAATAGCCTGTCACCATAACGAAAATGATTCCGATAAACATTACGATTGTTTTATTTGTTCTCATAAAATAGCCCTCCTATCTATCAAACACCTACATAATCATTGTCCATTATTGAGACATTGTCCGATTTTTTTACTATTAGGTAATAAGGTGAAAGCGTTATAAAACAAAAAAAGCCTTTGGACAAGCGTTCCCAAAGGCTGTCAAGTAACTTCGGCGGCCCGGCTATCATAGCTTTTCAGCTTTAGACCCGTAGCTTTGCGTCCCCACCTTTCAATGGATTTGCCCTTTCGATCTATCTATTTTTAAATATTATAATAAATTCCGATGTAAATGTCAATAAAATTAGCTCACCAAAATCAGCCTA
>DATFMK010000449.1:0-5875 GCA_035267005.1 Balneolales bacterium | reverse complement strand
ATCCGTTAACGAAAAGGCTTTTATACGTCCCTCTCCAACATGTGGAAAATTAGGTGGAGTGGCACGAAAAACACGGGAATCGATGCTACTTTGCGAGGCCGCTGGATACGATATCATCCTAATTGAAACGGTTGGCGTTGGTCAGTCGGAATACGAAGTGGCCTCTATGGTCGATCTCTTCATGTTGTTGATGATACCGGGTGCCGGAGATGAGTTACAGGGAATTAAGCGCGGCATTTTGGAACTTGCTGATATGGTGATCATCAATAAAGCCGATGGGAATAACAGAAACCGTGCTTTGGAAACCCGACGGGATTATAAAAATGCCTTACACCTTTTACGCCCTAAATATGAGGATATCACTATTCCTGTCCTGTTAAGTAGTGCCATAACAGGTAAAGGTATTCCCGAAATATGGGAGTATGTTCTCAAATACATTGATAAAATGAAATCACGTGAGATTTTTTGGGGAAAGCGTAAACAACAGCAATGGGACTGGACCGTCCGGTTAGCGGAAGAACAAATACTTCATAAATTCTGGTCGGATGAGAAAGTAAAAAATCAGCTAATTACTTTAAAAGATATGTTGACTGAGGGGAAAACGACCCCGGTATTAGCCAGCCAAAAACTTGTATCCGTTTTTCTTCATCATAAAAAAGACATCTGATACCGAAATTATTTGTATATTCCTACCAAATAATTAAAAAAGCGCTTTTATAATACCTATTGCTAAGCCTATATTATGTTAAACACCTAGTTTAAAATTCATTCAGAGTAAAAATTATTACATCATGCCAAACGCACAATCATTATCTGAAAAAATTATTCCTTCGTTGTATCATCTCACCGAAGACGAGCAAATGTTAAAAGAGGCTGCTGCTGATTTCGCTCAATCAATGATTGCCGATCGGATACACGAGATGGATCAGAAAGCCAAATTAGATCCGGAACTGATAAAAGCATTTTTTGATATGGGACTTATGGGAATTGAAATCCCCACGGAATATGAAGGAGGTGGTGGTACTTTCTTCATGTCCATCTTAGCCATCGAACAGATTTCTAAAGTGGATGCATCCGTTGGTGTTTTTATGGATGTCCAAAACACATTAGTGGATAACGCTTTTATACGCTGGGGCAGCGAAGAGATCAAAAAGAAGTATCTGCCGTTATTGGCGAATAAAAAGGTTGGGGCCTATGCCCTTTCGGAACCGGCATCGGGTAGCGACGCCTTTGCATTGAAATGCCGGGCTCAAAAAGATGGCGATGACTATATTTTAAATGGGACCAAATTATGGATCACCAATGGTAACGAAGCTGAAATATTCATTGTTTTTGCTAATGTTAACCCGGAAGCCGGACACAAAGGTATTACCGCATTTATTGTGGAAAGAGGTTTTGAAGGATTTTCAGTTGGGAAAAAAGAAGATAAACTTGGTATCCGGGCCAGTTCCACTACCGAACTGATTCTTGAAGATTGCAGGGTGCCGGCCACAAATATTTTAGGTGAAATCGGTAAAGGCTATAAAGTTGCCATGGAAACGCTCAATGAAGGGCGTATTGGAATCGGCGCTCAAATGATCGGAATCGCTCAGGGAGCTTATGAAGCAACCATTGCTTACACACAGGAGCGTAAACAATTTGGTAAATCCATTTCCGATTTCCAGGGCGTTCAATTTCAATTAGCCAAAATGGCCATTAAAATTGAAACAGCCCGCTTGCTTGTCTATAACGCCGCCCGCTTAAAAACAAGCGGAAAACCATTTTTAAAAGAAGCCGCTATGGCTAAATATCATGCCTCAGAGGTTGCCGAAGAAGTCTCGTCCATGGCGATAGATTTGTATGGAGGATATGGATACACCAAAGAATATCCGGTTGAAAAATTTTGGAGGGATTCCAAAATAGGTAAAATTTATGAGGGAACGTCGAATATGCAACTGCAAACTATTGCCAAAATGATTCTCTCCGGTAAATAATGGACAGAAATTATATAACGTTGTACTTTCTGGGAAAGCGTAGTTTAGCCAGCTGCGCTTTTCTTTTTTATACCTATTATATAGTAAATCAATTGATAAATTTTATCTGATTTTTTCATGATCGAAAAAATATATCTGCAATATTTTTTATTATTTGGGGAATTATAATTCAAATTGTGCAGTTATGGCATATGCGAAGCAGATAATAAAGGAGTTATTTTTCAATACTAAAACATTTAAATTCAAACCTTTAGTTAAAGTAGAATTTACATTTCAAAATTAAGTAAGATTTAACAGGTATGGAGTCAGAACAGTTAGAATTGCTACGAAAATGTTGCAAAGATGAGAAGTCTTTTAGCACCGCTAAAAAGATGTTCATAGAATCATTGAACAAATGGAAGAAAACTCAAAAAAATCTTTCATTACTTGAATCGGCTATACGAGATGATTACGACTCTATACTCATCACAGAATTGAATTTGGAAGAACCCGGACCTAAAATCGTTTATGTTAATGATGGTTTTACTAAGCTCACCGGATATTCGAAAGAAGAAGTAATTGGCAAAACCCCACGAATCTTACAAGGTCCGAAAACGGATCGTGCCACGCTGGATAAATTGAAAAAGTCTCTCTCAGAAGGGAAATCCTTTTTTGGTCAAACTATAAATTACCGTAAAGACGGAACCGAATTTGTTAACCAATGGGATATTCATCCCTTATATAACGATAAAGGTGAAATAACGCATTGGGTTTCCTATCAACATGATATTTCTAATCGCAAACGAGCCGAATTAACATTCAATGAAACACAAGCGGAATTCGACTCCTTAGCTGAATTTTCCAAACGCACCCTCATCGATTTTGATCCAAAAGGAAACATTGTCGGTGCCAATAAATCGTTTCGTGAATTAGTTGGTTATGCAAAAGACGAACTTACTCAAAAAAAGATTTGGGATATTATTGGTGAAGATCATGCATCCAAATTTAAAAATGGCCTTCAGGAATTAAATGGTAAAACCCTAAATCTTACGTTTGTCAGAAAGAATAATGTTCCCGTCGAATCTAAGATTCACATCAAACTTTACGATTTGAAAGATGGCAAAATAATAAGAGCCATCGTCGATAATATCAGTCTTCAGAAAAAAGTTCTGAAAACGCTGGAAAAACGTAATTTTGATTTTACACGTCTTGTCGAAACAAAAAGTGATTATACTTATGGATTGGATCTTTCAGACCGGGATAATCCTAAGTTTTCGTGGATTTCTGAGGGTTTTACCCAACTAACCGGCTTAGATCCTAACGATTATATCACCGAAGAAGGCTGGAAATCGTTGATTCATCCCGATGACTTAAGGAAAGTCAGAAAACATCTGAATAGAGTGTTATCCGGTAAATCATCAACCGAAGAGTATCGATTGCTCACCACTGAAAATAAGTCAATCAAAGTACTCGACTATGCAAAACCGGATAAGGATCCGGTAACAGGTGAAATAACTCATGTCACGGGATCTATACTTGATCTCAAAAAACAAAAAGTTTCGATAAATTCTTAGGAATCCCCTTATTGTCGAATCTTTAACAACTTGAACGAAGGATTGATCACAATTCACTACATTATTTTTTTAAGCGCGAATTCGATACAATTCTATATACTATAAATGAGCTTTTCCCTTTATAAACGCTTCTAAGATCTCTCACTTAAAAAGCAGGTTCGAGATGACGGTTTAATTATTAATTTGATACCCGAACCTGTATCAGTGATTGGAGCTCCTGGGCGAAATGATCAATGTAGGTTTTCCACGCATCATAGTTTTTAAACTGACCGCTTTTACTCCATGTGAATCCGGCCCAGTAAGATGCGACACCATTTTTAGGAACCCTGGCCAGCAATAGTTCGTTTTTGTGGTCATGAGTAACCTTGATGAAATCTTTTGGGTTTACAATAATGGCACAGTCCAGCTTCCCTTCACTTAACGCTTGTTCAGTGGTGATCCATCCATGTTTCGCATCAACATCTTTTCGCAGAATCCGGGTGGGTGAGCGTTCAATCGACAGGGTACTGTGATGTACCGGTATTCCTTTTCTGACTTCGCTGATTGACTTAGTCGTTTTCTCAATTCCGATACCGGTAATCAAATTTCCTGAATTGGCCGATTTATAATAACTGGTAAAATGATTCAAATTCTGGCCGGCATCCAATGCTATACGTTTAGTCTCACGTACGGGGTTACCGGATACGTTAAAAGGATCATATTTAAGCTGAAACATGACACGAATGGGGCCATCAGTTAAAACATGAGATTTTACGTAATTTTTTGCGACATACAATTTATCATTTGCCCAAAGGCCATTACCACCAACACCCCGACTGTTACCTGCCGTATAAAGATCAGCTCCTTCGCCGGTATCTGTAGTCACATGGCCCATCATATACCAATTGTTGATCACCAACTTTTTTACTCTTTTACACCATACATCAATAGCGCTACTTGTAAGTGGTTCTTCCTTCCAGGTTTCTAAGGCCTTTCCATAAGCACGATCCGCAATTCGATCATTTTCCCAGGCAAAATCACCAAAGCGTTCATGGACAAAGCGTCCATAGGCTTTATATTGTTTTGCTTTATAGAGATGTCTTTTACCTTCATAAGCGATAAAATGCCTTGTCTGATGGGGAGCAAAATCGGCCTGGAATATAACTTCGTCAGGATGGTAATCTCCATTAGTATCCACAGCCTGACATATCAGTTCTCTACCTGCGGCATCTTTAACATGAATTCTAATTAAATCAACTTTACCCAATTCCTGCAATTGATTAGCTGATATTACGACAGTTTGATTCAACCTTCCGAAAGGAAGTTCATTTACAGCTGTAACTGTTAAGTGCTGAACCGAAGCAAAGCAAAAAACGGGAGAGATCAATAAAATGAAAGACAAAAGCAGTTTTTTCGTGTATCTCATGGAATCAAAATTTATTATTAAAAAACTCATTTATGAAAGTAAATGCACTCGCATGTTACCGGTAACTTTTTTTATAACAAACAAGATATTAATTTGCCAGCTTTCGGACATTGTTTTTTGACAAATAACATACTTAAACGTTATCGCAGTAATCCTGATACGATAATACTAAAATTATTTTAAGAATGGGAATAAGGATGAGATTTTATTAGTTAACGTGAGGTTTGGATAAGAATCGCAGAGTTGTAATAATTACATTGAGAATACGATCTGTGAAAATATAACCTATCTTGACGACGGACGACTGACCATCGACGACACTGAGCGGTTTTGATGCATAAAACATGATTCCGATTTCGAACTCAAGTTGATGATACGGTTATTCAGAATAAATAATGTTTAATTAATATCAGAGCATTTATCTGTGGTCTGTAGTCTGTGGTCATAGAATAATCTAATTTAACAGCTACTTTTATTAAGTAGAAAGATTATAAGCTTAAACGAACCTCACGTTAATTACAGACTTATTCTGTTTCATATCCACGTTTGAAAGATCTCTTACCCAAAAAGCGGGTTCGGGATGACGCCTTTGAGTGATGTTTTTTAACCCGAATTATTCACGTAAGCTACAAGAATGAATACCTATCATATTGAAAGAACAATATCTTGTAAAAAATAAAGCTTTCCTCAAATTTAAGGAGTCTAAAAAGAGCTGCGAAATGATGCCGTGCTCTGCGTTGAATTAAAAAATGCTTAATCAATGTACTCTTGTACGTTTCATGCGCATTTTTAATCCCGAAAGCTTTTCGGGACACAACAAAATTTCTTGGTGAATAATCCGGGTTAAATCTGAACACCATCTTCGCCCATTCGCGTCATTTCGACCGGAGGGGGGAATTTTCAAAGTGAAGTATTCATTTCAAAACGCTGTTTTTATAATATTT
>DATFMK010000448.1:0-2142 GCA_035267005.1 Balneolales bacterium | reverse complement strand
GATCCAATCGAGGAGGAAAAAAATCTCATAGGACTCATTCAAGCGGGAATCAGGCATGTTATCAGTTTGATAGAACCTCAAGAATACGATCATTCAGAAAACCCATTTGCCCCCTATGTTGACAACATGGAAACTATTGCAGAAACCATTAAAATTTCGGTTACGTTCGACCAGATATCGATAAAGGATTTCTCCGTTCCAACTGAACGCCAAATGATCCGGATTTTAAATCAGATTGATATGTGCATCAACTACGACAAACCTGTATATTTACACTGCTGGGGTGGCAAAGGAAGGACCGGCACAGTTGTCGGTTGCTATTTGGCAAGACACGGGATGGCCGCTGGCAGTGATGTGATTAAAAAGATCAAGGAACTTCGAAAAAACACCGAGGATTTTTCAGATCCGTCCCCCGAAACAAGAGAGCAAATCAATATGGTTATCAAATGGGGAAAAGATTTATGAATCCACAGAGAATTACTTGAATAAAATGTTCAGATCATTAAGTCCGGATTCAAGTTGAAAGTTCATTATGTACCGGCATAAAAAAGTAATTTTTTTGGGAAAAATGAATGCGATGGCACAACTAAACATCACGTGATCATCACATTAGCGATCAACTAATTTGGACCTGATCTACTTAGGAAAAAGCCTAAAGTTCGCAAAGAAAATTCCGATACATATGTTCAGTATTGTCATTCCAGTCATCTTATTTTCAATATTATAATTGAATCAGGGGAATAATGGGAAAAAAGGAAAATATGTGATGGAAAAATGTTTTGTGTGTGAAGAAAAAGTCGGACCTACGGGATTTAGTAGTTACAACTTTGCAGTCGGTTGTCCATGCAACGAAAATACGCCAGATAAAAGATTTGCATTTCATGGTTTTATTGAGGACCAAAATGGCAAAGAAATATGTCTTTGTAAGAATTGCTTTGTTAACTCCTTCGGTTACGTATTGATGGAGCTAAACGAAAGCCTTTCTACGATAAATGAAGAAACTTTACAGTAAAACTTTATACGCCACCACCCCATCTAAAAACTCTCACCTCTTCACCGGTTTAATCTCGTTGGAGTGTGTTATGCCAAATCACCATTCCAAATAATCCTCACTCACAAACCTTTCTAAAATTACAATCCGCCTTCACCCGGTCATCTTCGACTTTCTGAAAAGCTTCCTCCTCTTTGGGCACATTTTCGCCCACATCAACCAGCAATGATTGCATATCAGCGATATTCCCCGCTATATAGCTTTTGGTATTTTCGATCTCAGACGCACCGACATTAAATTCCGAACCACGGTTTGCCAATAAATTGTATTCAATCAGTTTCACTTTCTCAGGATCAATTCCCCATTTATCCATGGCATACATTGCATAGCAGGAAAGCTGCATGGAAACATCCTCACTCATGCTCCGGCCGGTTTTCCAATCAATGATCGTAACGCCACCATCTTCAGTCCGGTAACTGCAATCCAACACCGCCCAGATCTTTGTATTCTTCAGATTAAAAGATGAAAAATCCTCGACTTCCAACCACATTTTGCGGGGAAGTTCCTTGAGCATATCAAAGGTCTCTGAACTGTAAAAATTTCGCAGGCAGTGCTCCATATTGTCAGCTGTCTTTTTCCAATCGATGTCTAAGATAGACACATCGTATTCGTGCTCAAAAAGTGCGCAGGTCTTTGGTTTGATATGATACCGTTTTTCCCGGGATGACCTGAACTCCTCTCTCATTTGGTTGAGGGTGATGTCAATGATCTGATCGACATCAAGTACAGATATGCCGCGCTGGAGATTTGTCAGGGTGTGCTCAATACAATCATGAACCTTTGCCCCTGCCCACATATATCGGTTTTTTAGTTGTTTTAGAATATAGATTTGCCTGGTTCTTTCAGGAGCATCTGTCTCCCAGCCGCCCCAGTATCCATAATAGTTAAAATAATATTGCCGGGGGCAGGTTTGAAAGATTCTATCCCGGGATATGGACCAGGAAAATTCGTTTTTGAAGGTGCTCATTATGAGAACAGTTAAAAATTGTCTAAAAAATTACAGATTTGTATTTCTCAGAGGGCAAATTCAACCCACAGCGGGTAATGATCAGATATTCGATAAGAAATAGAATTTTTGCTAAAAAGCGTAT
>DATFMK010000447.1:0-9587 GCA_035267005.1 Balneolales bacterium | reverse complement strand
GGATGGGAGGAGTAACGCGGAACATTCCGGGGTTGAGGGGATGGTTTGAAAATCGATGAATGGGAAATATTTTGAATATAGCTAAGAGCGGTAAAAAAGGCGGTATATAAACCGGGTCATCTGTTAATCGGTGCGAATTCGTGATTCCGAAAAGGAGTTAGAATCGCGGATTCTCACGGATGGGAGGATTAACGCGGAACATTCCGGGGTTGTGGGATGGTTTGAAAATCGATGAATGGGGGTCTATTCTGAACTTGGTTAAGAGCGGTAAAAAGGGAGGTATTTAAACCGGGTCATCCGTTAATCGGTGCGAATCTGTGATTCAGACAGAAAAAAGCGAATCCTGAAATTTTTATGTTTCATTTTCCTTCCCGTTTCCTCCGCAACACCCTATACAACGGATAAGTCACAATTATCACAACAATACCGGAAATAATAAACAACAACCCTTCCCCAGGCATGTTCCGGGAAAAGGTGTTCACTAAGGCTTTGACAACATTGATTACTCCTAAAATTATAGTGACGATGACGATAATTCCCGTCAGGATATTTGGGAAATGTCCATTTAATGCATCTTTGCCCATCAACTGAATATCGTTAACCATAATCCAAAGTGTGATGGCAGCAAAGGGAAGTACAATACCGTTCAATGCTTGTGCTAGGATGATGGCAGGGATCGGTTTTATTCCTAAAAGCCCGAAAATAATTCCGATTAGTAATACGCCAAGCCATACAAGGCGGAAATTGCGGGAATGTTCTTCCCATCCGGTATTTTGTTCATCAGCAAAAAGACTTTGCGCAGTGATGGAAGAGGCCAGAGGAGCGGTGATAGCTGATGAGAGTCCGGCGGCAAAGAGTCCGAAGCCAAAGAAGTAACCGGCCCACGGTCCGAGTTGCATCGATAGTTGATTGCTCAGCGCTTCGAAAGTGAAAGTTCCGGAAACAGCCGCGCCGACTACCAAAATCCCCATCGAAATAATACCACCCAGAATGATGGCGATGCTGAGTCCGAAGCGTAATTCATTGAGTGATTGTCCTCCGGAAATGCCGGATCCGAGAAACAGATTATAAGGTACGACAGTTGTTCCGACGAGTGCCAAAACTAATAAACCGGATGATCCGGGAATGGAAGGAATAATGCTACCTTCCAATATTTTACTAATCGGGGGATGTAAAATAACAGCTGTAGTCAGGAAAAGTATTCCCATGAATGCCACCAGAATGCCCAGTATTTTGGCAATAACATTAGTGGATCCAAACCATAATAGGATAAAAGCTAAAACACCGATCGCTAAGGTCAGTATGGCTGTTGAAAGATGCCAGTTCAGAGCCAAACCGGCAACGGCACCGAGTATATTTCCCGTCTCATAAGCGGCACTGCCAAAGATGATCGCTCCGACCACTAATGGGATTGCTATGGAGCGGGCAGCCCCGGCGGAATACCGGCGTTTTATGGCCTGGCCCAGGTTGAGTCCGGATGCGATGGTTATCCGGGCACTGGCTTCCTGTAAAATCAGGGTTGCTATGGTGGAAAAGACAAGCGCCCATAACAGGGCATATCCTGCAGATGCTCCGGCTGATGCGGCAGTCGTAACTGTACCGGGACCAATAAACGCCGCTGAAATAACGGACCAGAATAGGATGCTTAATAAACGTTTTTTTAACGGGACCTTATTGGCCATATCCTCCTCCTCCAGGTGTTTTTAGTATAAACCGGTCATCTTTTTCCAGATCAATTCCGTCAATATAATCCAATTTTTCATGTTCCCCATTTTCTCGGATGACATACTGCTCACCTGTTTGACCATCTTCACCTCCTTTCATACCATACGGAGCGATTTTACGATGTTGCGTTAATACCGAAAGGGAAACAGGTTCCAGAAATGTTATCTCACGGATCACTCCATCTCCCCCATGATATTTTCCTTTACCACCGGAACCGGATCGAACTTCAAACCGGTCTAAACGAACAGGATAACGGTATTCCATTACTTCAGCATCAGTGATACGCGTGTTGGTCATGTGCTGATGAACGGCATCAGTACCATTAAAATCGGGTCCGGCACCCACGCCACCGCAGACTGTTTCGTAATACCCAAAGGAATCATTGCCAAACAAGATATTATTCATCGTACCCTGACTGCATCCGGACTTTTTAAAGGCCTTTAATAGGGTGTCAACCAGCCGCTGACTCGTTTCGGTGTTACCGCCAACAACGGCCGGACATTTTTCAGGGTCGTCCTCAAAGCGGGGATTCAGAATCCCTGTTGGAATATGCAGTTTGATGGGTTTCATCAATCCCTCATTTAACGGCAGGGGTTCGTTTACCAGCAATCGAAGTACATAAATAATCACGCTATTAACGATGGCCGGCGTGGCATTTAAATTACCGGGATGCATGGACCCGGTTCCTGTGAAATCGATGATGGCTTCATCCTGACGAACGTGGATGGTTGATGCCAAATGTGTCCCGTCATCCAATTTTTCAACGGCTTTATACATACCATCAGGAATATTTTTCAGGGTTTGACGCATTCGCTGCTCTGCATATGCTTTTAACTGTTGCATATAATATTGCGTCTTGTTGGTACCTTCTTTTTTACAAAGATTTTGCAGTGAGTGAACGCCCCGGTTATTAGCTGCAAGAGCCGCATTCAAATCCGCCATATTATCTTCAACAGTTCGGGAGGGCCACGGAGCATCCGTAAATAGTTGTCTGATTTTTTCCCATTGCGGCTCTCCTTCTTTGACTAAGTAAGTTGGGGAGATCACGACTCCTTCCTCTGCCAGATTTTTGGCCTGTGGTGGCATCGAACCCGGTCGGCTACCACCAACTTCTGCATGATGTGCCCGGCTGGCCACGTACCCGATCAATATCTCATCATCCAGAAAAACCGGGGAAATAACGGTGATATCCGGCAAATGAGATCCTCCATAAGCCGGATGATTGGTAATGATGGTATCACCCGGTTCCATCGGCAAAGCTTCTTTTACACTGCGAACACACAAGCCCATTGCTCCCAAATGTACCGGGATATGCGGTGCATTAACAACCAATTCACCATTCGGATCGAGCAAGGCGCAAGAGAAATCGAGCCGTTCTTTCACATTAACCGAAAGAGCAGTGCGTTGCAGCATTTCACCCATCTCTGAGGCGATCGCGGTAAATCTGTTCGTAAATAATTCGAGATTTACAGCTTCCGGATTATCAGAGTAATCTGAATTAACATCTTCCGATACTTTCTTCAAGACCAGGGCAAGTTGCTCATTCATTTGAACAATCCAGCCCGGATCGGCTACCGTTGTGCTGTGTTTGTCAAGTATCAGCGCCGGACCCATAATTTCTGCACCTGGGTTTAGCATTTCCCGGTGAAAGACCGGAATTTCCTGCCATTTGTTTTCAAAATAGGATTTTATATGATGATGGAGATCGGGTTTATAGCTTTGACCCAAAATTTTTGAATTTCCGGGTTCTTCTTGTTTTACAGAAGCAACGAGCCGGATGGATTCTACTTCAATCGTACCTTTATCTGACCAATGCCCATAAACAGACGTATATCGTATTTTGAATTTTGACTGCAATTGATCTGTCTCATCTTCTGATATATCGATCGGTAACGTGGATTCCTGTCCTTTAAAACGCATATTGACGATAATTTTTCTCATCTGAATATCGTCCTCAGGATAACCTTCCGCCCGGATTTTGGAGAAAGCTTCTTTTTTGAGTTGATTGATCATATGATTCAGATTATCCTGTATTTCGGTCAGGTTTTGAAGAACCTGCAACTGACTAAATCGTTCTATGACCGCTCTGCCCAATCCATAGGCGCTTAATAATCCGGCATCAGGTGGGAGAATAATTGTGGAGATCCCTAATCGGGATGCCACACCGCAGGCATGTTGACCCCCGGCACCGCCAAACGCCACCATGGCATACGACTTGGGATCGTATCCTTTTCGCAGCGAGATCTTGCGAATAGCATCGGCCATACGTTCATTGGCGATATCCAGGAAACCGGTCAGGATATCTTCATTAGCTGGTTCTTTGCTTTCTTTTTCGGAAACTTGTTCAACAATTTCTGTAAGTTTCGTTTTGGCATGTTTAGCATGAACCGGGATGCCAAAACGGGAAGGATCGAGATGACCAAGAAGCAGGTTCACATCTGTAACCGAAAGGGGACCGCCGGCACCGTAACAAGCTGGACCCGGATAAGCCCCGGCACTTTCGGGTCCGACACTGAGTTTGAATCCATCGAACGAACAAACCGAACCTCCGCCTGCGGCTACTGTTTCGATTGACAAAGCAGGTGCCACGAGATGCGCATCTCCCACTTTATGTTCAAACTGATATTCAAAATCACCGTCAAAACGGGAGACATCGGTGCTGGTACCGCCCATGTCAAACGAAATGATTTTGGAAAAACCGGACGCCTTACCGCTTTGTGATGCTCCGACAACCCCACCGGCCGGACCACTGAGCAGGCTGTCTTTAGCGTGATAGTCGTTGGATTGTACGAGTCCGCCGGCACTAGTCATGATATGCAAACTGCTGTCGGTTAACTCAGATTGAACATCATTTAAATATTGATCGATGACCGGCGACAAGTACGCATTGGTGACAGTGGTTTCTGCCCGGGAAAGCATGTTAATAAACGGGGCAAGATCAGCGGAACAGGAGATGTGATCAAAACCTGCTTCTTCCAAAATCTGCTTCGCCTTTTGCTCATGTTCTTTGTTTTTATAACTGTGCATGAAACAAACAGCGGCTGTTGATAATCCCAGATCATGAATGGCTTGAGCTTGATCCCGAAGTGTATCCAAATTAATATTTCTTAAAACAGAACCATCGGCATTGAGCCGTTCATCCACTTCAATTACTTTTTGATGTAATGGAGCAGGCTTTTGAATATTCAGTGTAAACAGATCCGGCCGTTGTTGATTGCCGATGACGAGCAGATCCTTGAATCCTTTCGTCACAAAAAAGGCCAACGGTACACCCTTATGTTCCAGTAACGCGTTGGTCCCCTTTGTAGTAGCCAAACGCATCTGAAGCGGTGGTAACTGTTCATTATAACTCGTATTGGTCACCAGGCAAACGGCCAGTATGGGAGCCTCGTAACCGCTGATAAGTTCAAAAGGACGTCCCGTTAGATCATGGATTCCGATAGACTGATTTAATACTATTGTACCTTCTTCAGAATTATAAGATTCAACGATGATGTTGGGATGATCTTCCTGAAGCAGGTGAAAACTGAAATTTTTAACAAATTCGTCGGGTGCTTCCCAATTCTCATCAATATTTAGGGTTTGTTCATCAATAATTTCGGTGATGGTGCCTCTGAGTGCGCCGTTACTCAACACCTTGCACTTTTTAAGCTCACCCCAGGGAGAATAAGCCAGACAATCCGTGAACGTCCCACCGGTATCAATCCAAACCTGCCATTTCTGATTCATTAATAAATACTCTGTTTGATGAGAAATTTGGTTAAGTCCCAATATAACAGAGCAGAATAAAAAATTCGCATCCTTTGGGTCTGTAGTAGGGAAACAACCGTTTAATCTTAGGTTGCAGAAATTTTTTGTGGAGGATAGGTAAGTTAAGTTTGGATTATTTATTAATAATAATTTTTCTAAAAATTAAATTGATCGTGGGCAAATATTAGTTTCTAATAATAAATTGCACTTTATCTATTATCGAAGTTACTATGGCGCTATGTCCCCTTAGACATTAATTTAGTTCTAATATAAACAGACATTTAATCCATAAATAAAGGCACATATTTTACCATTGAAAAGCTGATAATGTTCTAATTCTGTATTTCTATGTAAATAGTGGAGTCTATCGTGATTTTGTGCTTGCTATCATCAGCCTGTTTTAGCAGGTGAAGGATTTGCTCTCGTGATGCATTGAGTTCTTCAATTCTTTTTTCGGAATGTTCATCTTCTATTCCGTTACGTTCTCTTAAACTGAGAATTCTTTTTGTATGAAAATTTATTTTACCAATAATCAGACTCATTAAAACTTCTTGGGCTTCATCTACATTAAATGTACCCGTAACCAGCTTAAATTCCTTTTTTTTCATAATTTCCGGGATATTTGTTCTATAGTGATTCAATATAGATAGGATGTTACTAAGTTTGTTTAATAATTGATAATTAATATTTTTAATTAAAAGTATAAACAAATATTAATACAATGGATTTTACTCTACATCAACTCTATGTTTTTGGCATGGTTGCACGTTTTAAAAGTATTACACGAGCTGCTAATGAGCTCCACATGACGCAACCTGCTGTTTCTATTCAGGTCAAAAAGCTTCAGAATTCTATTGATATCCCCTTAATAGAAATTATTGGCCGGAAGTTATATCTGACGGAAGCGGGTGAGTATTTGTATGAATTATATAAAACGGTTTATAATGAACTTGAAGCATTCGATGCACAAATATCGCAGCTAAAGGGGGGATTAAAAGGTTCACTGACTATTACAGCGGCATCTACGGCTAAATATTTTCTACCTTATTTACTCGGTGAATTTCAGAAAAGATACCCTAAAGTTGAGATATTTCTAAAAGTAACGAATCATTATGAAGTGCTTAATCATCTGGAAAATAACGAGTATAATCTGGCCATATTAACACAAATTCCAGACGATGAAACGTTAGTGGCAATACCGTTCATGGAGAATCCGCTTTTAATGTGTGCTCCTTACGATCATCCATTAGCCAATAAAAAAAATCTGAATATAGAGGATTTAAAGGATGATGCATTTATATACCGGGAATTCGGTTCAGGAACACGTATGGTGATGGAAGCCTATTTGAAAAAACATAATATTCATGTAAAACCAACAATGGAACTGGGAACTAATGAGGCTATAAAACAAGCTATAATGGCCGGAATAGGCATCTCTCTAATATCTGAACTAAGTTTGCAAAACGAGAGTACTCTTAAAAGAATTAGAATATTAGATGTTAAAGACTTACCTATAATGACACACTGGCATATACTGTATCGAAATGATAAAAAAGTAACCCCGGTGTCTCAAAATTTTATCTCCTTTCTGCAAAATGAAAACCTCTATCCATTTTTACCTTATGTTCGGGAGATTTCTAAATAATTAATAATCGTATTAATGGAAGGCTTTGCAAAACCAGGTATTTTGTTCAATATCAAAGCCTGAGCGACTTCGGAATCGTAGCATCCCGAATGCTTTCGGGATTCGAGGATTTCGAAGTCGCGAAAATGCAGATATTGGGCAAAAGAACGGTTTTGCATAGGCTTCTAATGATTACTAATGACGGAATTGAGAAAGAATACGATTAATTAAAAATTTATTTTGTTTTGAAAACAGAGCTATTATTGCCTGGGAAATGGTTTAGCCACCCGTGCCCAGACTAATTTGGAAGGGAGTAGAGATGAATTTTTTAAATTAAATCAGAATCATCCAAAAAGCTTTTTAAATAAAGAAAATTTCATAACGATAAATGTAATCAAACAAGTGTAATTCAAAGCAATTTATCCCTTCCTTTATTTCGGTTTAGTTAAAAATATTCGCGATTTTTTTATCATTTTAAAAATTTTTTTCCAATTCAGATCTTGTATTTGTTTCAAGATGTCAGTCACACTTTTAACATTCATTTTATAAATACTGCTTCTATTTTAACAAAAAAACGCTTTTTAAAAGGCATCCGAATCAAAGGTGACCCTAATCAAGACATAGTTAGTAATCATGTATAAACGATTGTTTATGATAATGATTTAATATTTTAATTATTATTTATTAAACGTGTTGTCTAAATTGCCCACGAATTAAATAAGACAGTTAGCCGAGTCAAAATTATTATTTTCGACAACACACTTAATGATAATATGTTAAACAAATCATCAACCAGGAGTCTTAGAGTAAAAAACAGATTATTTGCTAAGGCCATCGTACGTTTTATGTGGACGCTTTTCCTGATTTTTACGGTCTCGTTGGGCCTTTCATTTTTTCATCCAATCACATGGAAACTTGGTGAAATTATTATTTTCGATCAACTGAGTTTGGTAATTGGTACAGCAGTAACATTATTCAGTAGCCTTGTTCTCAGCTACTCGAGCCGGTATCTTGCAGGTTCTGAAAAACTTCCACGTTTTCTTATGAACTGTGTGTTGTTTACATTTTCGGTCATACTCATGGTAATTGCTAATAACATCGCATTATTTGCTTTTGCCTGGTTAGGTATGGGACTATTGATGTCCGAGCTTATCGGGGGATATACACATAGTGAGGAAGGACAGGCTTCCAGGGCTAATGCCAGAAATTATTTTGTGCTGAGTACCTTGCTATTAACAGCAGGATTTATCCTCCTGTCGCTTCAAACGGGTTCATGGAGCATTACAAAAATCATACATTCCAGCGCATTGACCAATACACCTGAAGTTCAATTAGCAGTTATATTAGTTATTGGTGCTGCTGTTATACAGTCGGCACTCTTCCCTTTTCAAAGCTGGCTGATGTCGTCGATGACGGCTCCAACTCCGTCATCGGCTCTTATGCATGCCGGTTTTGTAAATGCCGGAGCCATTCTATTAACAAGAATCGCACCTGCCATTCATATCGGTCATTTACTTTGGATATTGGTTTTGGTCGGCGGTATCGGGTCCTTAATAGGTAAATTCACAAAATTTGTGCAGGCCAATATAAAACAGAAACTGGCTTGTTCAACCGCTGCCCAAATGGGATTCATGCTTGTTGAGTGTGGTTTGGGATTTTTTGCAGCGGCAATTACCCATCTCATATTACACGGTTTTTACAAAGCCTATCTTTTTCTATCCTCTGGTGATACGGTTGAACAAAAACCTTCAAATAAAGTTAAAGAACAAAAATGGAGGTTATGGCATCTTCCGATGCTAATCATCGGTGGTATTATTGGTGGATTGGTTTTTGCCTTTGCAACAGGCAAGGGATTAAAATGGAATAGCGGTTTGTTTCTAACATTGATTGTCGTAGTGACGGTCATTCACGGAGCCCAGGATTTTTTCAAACAGACTTCGCTTTCTACACTTACCAGACTTATTGCACTTCCTATCGTTATCATTCCGGCATTATTGATGTATGCGGTGATTTATAATGGCATTACCTATTTGCTGGCAAGTATTCCAATGGTAGAAATGGCCACCCCAATCACATGGGCACAGATGGTGATTGGAACTTTATATCTGATATCATTCGTAATTATTGAGTTAAAATTGCACCATAAATTCGGACGCTTATATGTATATCTGCTGAACATCTCGCAACCAAAATCCAACACTATTCTTCAATAGTTTCAAATCATATGGAAAAAAATATTATAGCATCAACTATTAGTGAGCTTTCAGGGCAATTAATTAAAAACTGGCCCTTGTATTCTTTTGTCACGTCAAACCCACTGGCGGGTCTGGAACAACTCCGTTTTGATGATGCGATAAAAGAAATGCGGAAATATATAAGTATCAAAGGATATCCATCCGCTTCCCTATTCAATCAGGCTTTGACTGAGAATCAAATCGATAAAGCTGTAATTGAGCAGCAACTTCTGAAAAACGGAATTACCCTAACT
>DATFMK010000446.1:0-3273 GCA_035267005.1 Balneolales bacterium | reverse complement strand
CCGTCGGTATGCTTAATAGTACGGACGGCATAATCTATAATGGTTTGATGGTCACTATCGATAATGGCTGTTGCTGAGAGATACTTTTGAAATTGCTGGTCCATGGCTGCAACCCCCCTTTCAGTGTATACCGTATACCAGACAACCAAGCGGTTCGTCAAAGGTTTGCTGAGTGAAAAGGAACTTAGCTCCGCTTCGCTCCGCAATTGGAATTATGGCCTCCGGCTCGTAGAACCTACGTAGAGCCTACGCCTCGGAGAGAACAATGGAATGATGGAATATTGGGACCATTGGTGTTCCATCTGGTTGAAAAATAATACGGTTCATGGGATAAACAAACCATGGATCGAAAAAACCTTGATCCAAACACTGAAGTTATGCGTTTTTGACCATTATTCCATGATTCTCTCCGAGCCGTAGGACCTACGAGCCGGAGGCCAACATTCCATGTAGGCGGCATAAAACCAGTGTCGTTAAAAACTACATGATTTCAATATAGTATAGAAATTCCGAGACGTGAGACGTTTAGGACACAGATTTCCACAGATATTTGGTTTTTTCTAACTTTTAATATCCTGGTAATCCGTGTTCATCCGTGTCCCCAAAATGGAAATTCCGATACATTTGGTTGGGTGATCATGATATAGATGAAGGTTACGTCCCGCTTGTCTTTTAAATGTGCTTTAGGTATCATCAGGTGCTTAGTGGCATCATATCGACATATTATTGTCAATATTGCCGAATGCCTCGATATTTCAGAGGTTAAAGGCGTCAGGTTTCGGGTGTCAGGCCGCTAAAGTGCCAAATCCTGCTGCCTGGCACCTGAGACCTCGTGTGAAACTACATTTAAAAAAGTTTCTTTTTCGATCAAACTGCCGCTGTTCAAGCAAGCGGCAGGGCTGACACCTGAACACTGAAACCTGAAACCTTATATTTAAATGTCGCACCAAAAACAAACAGCCGGCATAATTTTAGCAGGTGGAAGCTCAATAAGATTCGGACGTCCCAAACAGCTTTTGAAACTGAAGGGAAAATATCTGCTCGAATATGTACTGAACGCCGCCCTGGGATCCCAACTGAATCATGTTGTGCTGGTTTTGGGACACGATCATCAAAATATTTTGCAGACATTGGACACCCGCACCACCCATGAACGCCTTCAGGTGGTGATCAACCACCGCTATCTTGAAGGTCAAAGCCGGTCGCTTCAGGCCGGGCTGTTAAAAATCCGGCAGGCATTTTCATCGGTTATGTTTCTGCTCGGCGACCAGCCCATGCTGGATTCCAACACTATCGACCATATGCTGGCCAGGTTCCGGCATTCCGGAAAAGACATCTGCGTTCCGGTTTTCAAAGGCAAAAGGGGCAACCCCACCATTTTTAACCGGGTCTTGTATGATCAGCTCATGGCGATTGAAGGAGATATCGGCGCCCGGGATATAATCCGGACCAATCCCGAGCGTGTGCTCAATATAGAGCTGGACGACCCCTTATGTTTTTTCGATATCGACTCTCAAAAAGACTTTGAGAATCTTCAATCACTTCTTGATTAATTCTTTGGTGTATTTTGATTTCATACTTGCTTCAATATCGGCTTTGGTTTAGATTAAAGTAGTTCTCTTATTCAAATCAGCTGAAGGATTGTTCTTTATTCGTCCAACATGGGGGTGTTATGGTCATGATTCACAAGATAGCAGAGTTTACCGGTTTGCCGTTGTTGGCGGTTGAGGCCGGATTCCTTCTATTGCTTACAATTATTTTTGTCATCGTAGTTCTTTTGGTATTGGCAATTTTTAGAATCAAAAATGAACTTATCAAAATAAGCTACGCGACCAATTATATGACACGCTTGATCGAGCGAGGTTATAAGGACCGTAAGTTATATAAGGTAAACTATGATTTTAAAACCGAACAGATGATTCTTGATATGTTACAGGAGGGAAAGTCCTACGACGAAATCATAAAAAACATTTATGTCAGTAAAGAATATGCTGAGATGATTAAAGGACTGGCTGAAGAGGAGGGTTTGCTGCCCCAAAAAACGGATTGAACCCGCCCGTGATATCATTTCCTGATTAAAGGGTATTTAAAAAATGCCGATATAATTGGTAACCATTTATAAAAACTCTATAATTCTGAGCGGAAGATATTGTTGTTCGATTAATCACCGAATCGGGAAATAAAATGCAGACGAATTATATTAAAGCACGGAAATCAAATCTGTTTCTATATCATACGGTTCCCCTTTATTACACGGCGAACGGTGAGAGATATGGTATTTATAAACCCTCGGGTGTGAATTTAAAGGAGATGCGTGTTAAGCAAAATCTAATTCCGCGCGAATTGTATTTAAAAAAAACCGATACAGCTCAAGGCATGAGGGAAGTGCAGCAGGCTTTTAATAAACAGCTTCAAAACGACATAAAGTCAAATAACCTGAAAAATGTAAAAACGACGGTGGTAAAGCTGGTCGATGAGATGTTCTCGGACCCCTCAAGCGGCGTGCTGGAAGGGTTGTCAAATACCGTCGGTATCATCGTGGGGGAATATACCAAAGATCCTGAGGCAATTAAAAGTTTCTGGCGTATCTCTGATAAAGATTATACGACGGCAATGCATTCAGTCAATGTAATGGCACTTGCTATTCGGTATGCCATTTCTCGAAGATATAATAAAACCAAAACAAAACTGTTGGGATTATGTGCATTGCTGCATGATATCGGTAAGACCAAAACCAACGAAGAAATTCTAACTGCACCACGGAAATTAAGTGATGAGGATTTTGCCAAAATTAAATCTCATCCAATTCAAGGGTACAATTTATTGAAGCGCTGCAAATTCCCAAACCCGGAAGTAAAACTGACCGCATTACAGCACCATGAAAAATTAGATGGCAGCGGGTATCCGAGCGGGCTGACGCAAATATCAGAATTTTCACAAATAATAAGTATACTGGATTGCTTCGAAGCATTAACAAATGATGATAGACCCTACAGAGATTCAATGATTCCATATAAGGCATTGGATCTAATACAAAAAGACGTTATTAACGGAAAGTTTGCCAAAGATATCTATGCAAAATTCATATACAGTCTAATGTAGGCTTGTTTAAGTTTTCTATCGATCATTTTCTATTCAGATTAGTTGAAACCGCCAAAGCCGGCCGATTATAGCCCTACGCGCATTTTTTCTTCCTTTTTGAAACACTTCCATAGGTTGAATCCGAAGACGATTACAAAAAGTTGCTGCCGCACAAAATACCGATCACGGCCT
>DATFMK010000445.1:0-2831 GCA_035267005.1 Balneolales bacterium | reverse complement strand
TCACGCAAAGACGTCATCTCGAACCCGATTTTTGGGTGAGAGATCTTCCAAACGTGGATATGAGACAGAATAAGTCTATATTTAACATGAGATTCGTTTAAGCTTATAATCTATCTATTTAATAAAATTAGCTGTTAAATTGGATTATTCTATGACCACCGACCACAGACGACAGAGAAATGCTCTGATAGTAATTAAACATTATTTATTCTGAAAAAAACCGTATAATCAATGTGAGTTCGGTATCGGAATCATGCTTTATGCATCAAAACAGCTCTGTGTCGTCGATGGTCCGTCGTCCGTCGTCCGTCGTCAAGATAGGTCATATTTTCTCAGGTCGTATTCTCAATGTAATTATTACAACTCTGCGATTCTTATCCAAACCTCACGTTAGATATGCTTCGGTTTCGAAGTCGCTCCGGCTTTGATATTGAACAAAATCTCTGGTTCTATAAAGACTTCTGTTAATAAGTATTGATATTTTTTAAAATAATAAATCAAAATAAACTTGTATTTATTTATATCATCTATTACTTAAAAGAAGGTTTGCAAAACTATCTTTTTGTCCAATATCTGCGTTAACGATTTTTTTTAAATCCTCACATATGAGTCAATATGCTGCGGCTTTAAAATTTTTCTAAGAGGCTGTCGGACTTAGGAAATCATAACGAAAATTTTTTCAGTTTGTGACCGGTTTCGGGGTCTTTTGAAGCGAATAGTGGTTCTATTTAACGAAAAAGAGCGCGGAATATGGCCAAATCTGACGAATCTGCAGTAGATTTATTGAAGTCCGACAGACTCATAGCCTTGATCTTGAACAAAAATCTGGGTTTTGCAATGCTTTCTTAATATTTAAATCATAATTTACTATGACGGAGGATTTTAGAGGTCATATTCATTCATTGAAATTAGCGTTATGAAAAAATTATCATCTTATCTGGCAAAACTTACATTTATCATTGTATTAGGATGCTTATCAATTACCGAACTTTCTTACTCTCAGCAGCAGATGTTGGGACAATTTACCAATGAAACGGATATTGGCAATGTTGTTTTACACGGTTCAACACAGTATCATTCCCAATCACAATATTATGTCATTTCCGGCTCCGGTTACAACATGTGGAATAACCATGATGAATTTCATTTCGTCTGGAAAAAGATAAAGGGCAATTTCATTCTAAGAACACGTGCTCATTTACTAGGGAAAGGCACCGTTTCTCACAGAAAATTCGGATGGATGATCCGTTCGAGCCTTGATTCCACTTCTGCTTATGTTGACGCAGCTGTACATGGAAGCGGTTTAACAGCTTTACAGTACCGTCCGCAAAATGGAGCAGAAACCAAAGAAATTCGCTCTGATGTTAACGGACCCAATGTCATTCAGTTAGAAAGACGAGGTGACACATTTATCATGTCGGTTGCCCGTTTTGGAGAACCGTTTAAAACAATATCTATTTCGAATGTTCATTTGGGCAATGAGGTTTATATCGGACTTTTTGTTTGCTCTCATAAAAGGGATCTACTTGAAAAAGCATTATTTAGAAATGTTCGGATTGTAAAACCGGCTGGAAAAAATTTGGTGCCCTATCATGATTTTCTGGGAAGTAATTTAGAGATCATGAATGTAAAAACGGGATATCGTAAAATTATTTATCGCGAAAATGCATCATTACAAGCTCCGAATTGGACTCCTGATGGAAAAACGCTCATTTACAATAAAGAAGGTCATTTGTATCGTTTTGATTTAGCCACAAGAAAGCCAACTCTACTGAATACAGGATTTGCCGATAATATTAATAATGATCACGTGTTATCTTTCGGCGGCAAATATCTCGGAATCAGTAACGGGGCTAAAGATGACAACGGACGATCAAATATTTACATCTTACCGGTAACCGGTGGCACACCACGAAGAATCACTAAACGAGGTCCGTCCTATCTACACGGTTGGTCACCTAATAACAAATTTTTAGTGTATCCCGGTGAACGTAATGGCGATTTCGATATTTATAAAATTTCCGTACATGGTGGAAAAGAAAAACGTTTAACCCATGCTAAAGGGCTCGATGACGGAGCCGAATATTCGCCAGATGGGAAATATATCTATTTCAACTCAGTCCGATCCGGCACCATGCAGATTTGGCGCATGAAACCCGATGGAAGTGATAAAGAACGAGTCACCCACGATCAGTTTAATGATTGGTTTCCACATATATCTCCCAACGGCAAATGGATCGAATTTATCTCTTTTACACAAAAGGTCCCGCCGGGAGATCATCCTTTTTACAAACACGTGTATCTCCAGTTGATGCCTCTCAATGGTGGTAAACCTAAAATCATTGCTTATTTATATGGCGGACAAGGAACGATCAATGTGCCCTCGTGGGCTCCGGATAATAAAAGGATTGCTTTTATTAGCAATACGGGGATGTAAAGAAATATAGAGTTGAGTGTTAAGAGAAAAAAGCCTGATTTCATCATCAGGCTTTTTTAAGTCGGGGCGACAGGATTTGAACCTGCGGACCTCCCCGAAAGTGTTCGGGGCGCTACCGGGCTGAGCCTTGCTCAATCAGATACTCTACATATCGACGACTTTTCTTAGCTTTTACTTCTCTTTCTCGGTCTCGGTCTCGGGCTTCCAATTTGGTTGGATAAGGTTCATAATATTTCAAAACCCAGGTTAACCACCACGCGTAGATGGGGTATGACGATTATTATGCTCGTTTAATCGCCGATCTAAATCATTTGTGCTACCTATGTAAAAACGATCGCGTTTTGTACTGTACAATATGTAAAAATACCACATATTTATTTCCCCATAATGAAAA
>DATFMK010000444.1:0-2246 GCA_035267005.1 Balneolales bacterium | reverse complement strand
ATAAAATATTAATCGTTTATTCTTGTACAATAATACCATTTTTAAATTTAGGCCCTCCTCCTTATTCATATTTGAATATATACCATAAAAAAATGGATCCAAATTGAGTTACTTTCTTCTTATTAAATAGTAAAAGTGATCCGATAAACCTCCATAAATAAGCGACAGCACCTAATACCCGATTCAGGCGAACGTAACGCGGATCAAATTTAACAAGAAATTGTTTTTGCGAACGATGTTTTTCGATTTCCATCGGTACAAAAACCTTTTGAGTTGTTTCTCCACCGAAATGGATAATTTGCGCTTCCTTGTAAAATAAAATTTTTTTACCTGCGTTTTTGACACTTCGGCATAAATCATTTTCTTCCCAATACATAAAGTAATCTTCATTCATTCCTCCGACTTTTAAAAATAAATTACGTTCAAGAAACAGTGCGCTACCATTTATTACATCAACAAATTGTGTATTTGTTATGGATATATGACCGAATTTATTTTGGGGGAAGAATAATTTGAGGAATGGGAAAGCCAGGATCAACATATGATTTAGTCCAAATTCATTTTTAACGGATGGCTGATGAGTCATATCCGCATTTAAGGTATATGGGCCTATGATTCCGGCATCGGGGTATTTTGATTTTGCAAGGAGCAGTTCACCGATCACATCGGTCGTAAAAAGTGTATCAGGATTTAAAAAAAACAGGTACTGGCCTTTAGCTCGCCGGGCACCTATATTGTTGGCAGCTGAAAATCCCAGGTTTTTTCCATGATTAACCCAATGGATATCCGGATATTTATCAAACAGGATTTTTCCATGATCTCCCCATTCAGAATTTGATACCACAATAATCTCAAACTGATGGTGAGAGCTGTGTTTATAGATCGACGTTATCAAATTGTCGATCAATTCCATAGAATGGTAATTGACGATGATGACGGATACCCGGGGCTCATCATTTTTTTTGTTATGGGAATTTGCTGTCATCAGGCCCCATCCTTTAATTGATGGCCATTTGATTTATCCGGAATCAACAGGGTGGAATAATAAGATGCGAAGACCCCTATCAGGATGATCAATGTCATACCTTCGAAGGAGAAAAACTGCGGGCTGGTGATATTAACAATCAACATTCCCGTTAATAAACTTATACAAGCCAATGAAATTAAATTAAGCAGCCCAAAATCAGTCAGGCGATATATTTTCCATAACTTAAGCAAGGTTGTAAAACAAAAACCAAGAATGGCAATAAGGCCCATGATACCTGTCTTGAACCAAATGGCGAGATATCCATTATGAATGAAGGTCATAGGCAAATAGATGCCCGGAATAATGTAATATCGCTGATAAGAGACTCCCGTTCCATAACCGGTGACGGGGCTTATCATAAGTTTGTGGATAATAGTTTCTGTTTCGTAAAAACGTTCCAGCAGGGATGTATCCATATGTGATACAGAGGTAACCGTAGTTATACTTTCCCACCTGCTGGCCAGTGTACTAATAACGATATTAAATATTTTATTGAAAAATAAATAGGCTGTCACAAATCCGATGATACCCAGGACAAGGTTTGCCATTATAACATTACGCCTTATACGGTTATCACCGAAAATCAGTAATATGAATACGGCAAACACATAGGTGATCCAGTATCCCCTGCTTTGAGTTAGTATTAAACCGGTGATGAAAAAACTGAAAATAAAAAACAAAAATAATTTAAATATTTTTTTGGATGTGTAAGCATATCCAAGCAGGGATAAAATACATCCGGTCAGGATGATAATCTCATTAACAGCGACACGGGCTTTTTGAACTTTCCATTCTAAATTGGCAGAAAGAATAACCTGACGGTAATTGATAAAATTACGCAATAAAACAAACACGCAAATAAAGATCAGTATCGAAAAAATAATTTTTTGAAATTTTTCCGATTTGAGATGCTTTTTGAAAGGGAAATACAGGCCTAAACCCAGGAAATAGGTCATATCGGAAAAGGTATGGAATTTGCTCTGACTTTGAAGAAGGCCGTTGAAAAAACCAAATATCAGAAAGATAACAAACACGATGTACCACCTGTCGATATTAGTATCGATAGTTACCTCTCCTCTGATGATCATTGGAATTAAATAAAGTCCGATAAACAGGAAAGTCATCCCGAAGAATATAATATCCGTAACCTGGAGTCCGGTATCGTTTTTTAAAAAGAGAGTGAAACACAAAAAATAGAGATAGATAAAATAAACCGGTT
>DATFMK010000443.1:0-2269 GCA_035267005.1 Balneolales bacterium | reverse complement strand
AGGCATCAGAAAAGAGATTTATTACGAAGGACAAGCTGCCATAGAGATCGAGATGGCTGCCGGTGTGGTATTGAGTGAATATCCGTTTGATCTGCAAGAACTTGAAGATAAAACCGTGATATTACTAGAGCCAATTTTTAGGGGGATTGTCTCAGACCTTGAACGCGGTGTCGGGGTTGAATCCATTTCTTCGAAATTTCACAATACCATTGCAAAAATTATTCTAAACATGTGTTTTAAGATAAGGAGAACTAGCGGATTGGACAGGGTTGCTTTGAGCGGTGGTGTTTTTCAGAACAGTCTTCTTTTAGAAAATACATATGTTTTGCTGGACAACAATAATTTCAAGGTGTTTACTCAACACAGAGTGCCGCCCAATGACGGCGGGATAGCACTTGGGCAGGTTGTTATTGCGAACGAACAGATTAAAAGGGGGTTAAGATAACTCGGTTTCGCAACCAAATATGGCTAAAATGCCTTATTTTCATATTTATCCGGGAGATGGAATACTGGAATGATGGAATGATGGAATACTGGAATAATGTGTTAAAAACGTATAACTTCAGGGTTCGGATCAAGGCTTTAGGGATCAATTCTCACTGCTTGTATTTGGTTTGAAAGTTATCTTCCCAATTTTGATCTTTTTGCTTTTTTTGAAGAGATTTAGTCAACTTAAGTAATGCATTTTCAACTTTATAGTGGAGTTGATCTAATTGTTCGTATTCATCGCCCGTAATTTGATTGGCTTGTTTGAAACTCTCATAGCAAGAATGAAATTCTCCACAGGAACCGAGGGCAATATTCAGATGATTTAAATACTCTTTCAGGCTGCGACGACAATAGCCTTCTGAGATATTTCTCGAAATGCTATGAGCAGCATCGATGCTGTTTGCAGCAACTTTCTTGATCTCGAATGGAAATTTAGAAAATATTTTATAGGCCAAAACATAAAGGGAAATGGCATCTTGCCAGACCCTGAGTTTTTTAAAACCTCTATTGATGTTTTTTCGATCTATGATGGGTTTATCTCATAAATCATATTTTTTTTCAATGCGATGAAAAAAGACCCAATATTCCAGTATTCCATTGTTCCATCATTCTCCCGCTATACAGCGGGATGAGCGAAGCGAACTAACTTATCCCAATTTCATGCCCATTTTTTCCGATAAAGACAAGGTTTCTATATAGCTTGTTGGAGCTGCCAAGATTCTTTTGAAACACATCTTTTCCAAATGGGTGGATAGTCTTTAACTCATTGGTATCAATATATATTTCATAGAAACCTTTGCCATGTTCTGTTAACGTGTTGATAAGCTCATATGCAGAACTTCCGTCAAAATCACCTGCCAATTTCAGGTGGAGGCTGTCTCTGGTTTTAAAAGAATAAATCTGGAAGTTTGATGCCATTAATTGGACTCCTTGTTAGTTTCCATCCAGAAATAGCCCTTTTCCGCAATCTCTGCGTCAATCTACGGAATTACTTGTTCCCGCTCGATGGCGGGACGCGTAATTTCTTAATTTCCTTGACCTTGCGAAAAATTGCTAATTTCTGCATTGGAAACTTAATTTATGAACAATATACATTTATGGATGGACACTTGTTACTGATTTAATTACATTATCTGTAACATTATGCAAAAATCATGCAAGAATTAATAACAATTTAAAATAAAATGAATATCAATTGGTTATCCTGACTTGATGTTTTAAAAACAAGCACTCATTCACAAGAAAGTTATTGAAATTATGGGTTAAATTTCATAAAAAATATGAAGTTTTTTACACAATTTTACTACAAAAGGATAGACAGTCTATGTTGAAAATATATAACCTTGATTCTCTGCTTACGGATAAACAATTGAGGGAAGGGTGAGGGGGGTAAAATCCAAGAAAAAGAAGAATATTGAATATCCCTATTTTATTAATTTAGCGAACGAGATTCGCTCTGTCAGGGTTGAAACAATTTGATCATAGAAAATTGAACGCAGCAATGTGCGTTTTAGTCAGATTTAGAGAGAAATATGAAAAAAGGGAAAAGATTTGAGAATTGAATAAGTGACTGAAATGTCATATTAAAGGATGGTGGGCCGTGAAGGAATCGAACCTTCAACCTACTGATTAAGAGTCAGGTGCTCTGCCTAGTTGAGCTAACGGCCCATGGGGATGAACATAAAAAAAGTTTGATATCAATTTTAAAAAAGGTTGTCAATTTTTTTCTTGAAACATTGGAAAACCCAGGTTAAGAGGTTCAGGATTCACGGTTCATGGC
>DATFMK010000442.1:0-6359 GCA_035267005.1 Balneolales bacterium | reverse complement strand
AAAGCCTGGGTGACTTCGAATCCACAGCATCCCGAATGCCTTCGGGATTCAGGAATTTCGAAGTCGTGAAAATACAGATATTGGATAAAAGAACGGTTTCGCATAGCCTTCTATAAATTGACTATTAATAAATACTAATTAATAGTTAGCCACACAAGACACGGAGTTGTTAAAGTGTGTTAACTATGTTTATCAAGCTCACCATCATACAAATCCTTTATCATATAGTGCCCTGTGAATTTAAGTAACGCGAGCTCAGGATATACATTAAATATTGACTTTATTTTTTATTTTTATCGACGTTTGTAAGATTTCTATCCCAAAATGAGGCTTGAACAGACACATTCATTTGTACTATGAAGTTCAAGCACGTTCAAATGTGTCATTTTCGAAGTGGAAGAATCCTAAAAGCCTATGAACCTTTACTTGTTTCGAATTCATTTTTAGAAAAACGGCCGTTGTTAGATCCCTCGAGTTATTCGGGATGACAATTTTAGATGCCCCCTTATTCAGAACGCATGTTAAGTACGATCTTTTAGCGGTTAATCCTGAAATGAAATAATAAAGGCAGTCAAAAATTGACTGCCTTTTTAAAATAGCTAAAATTACTTTTTCAGCTATTACTCGTCTACAGTTTTCTATTCCGGGTTAGTAGAACAAACAACTGTAGTTTATAGGTGGCATGCCTGATAAAATTATCAGGTATGCTCGGAAGTTAACTCTTGGAAAAGAGTTATTTGAAGTCGATAATAATAAGACCACAAAAAGTGACATTCCTTACAGTTTTATTTAACCTTTTTTTGAAATAATCACAATTTGTATAAATAGTATTTTAATATATATGCAATCTGTAAACTATAATTATTTCTATGGATTCATATGATGATTATTCCATTTTTTTACAAAAATATTTGATAAAGGTAAACATATCTATAATTATATTATTACTTATAAACTATTAATATTACATATTTATAACTGTAACAAATTGTTAAATATTATCTCTATAATTATGTAAGCTATTATTAAATTTAGAGAAAACATGATTGAGAGAGAAGTTACCTATACACGCAAATTAAACGGTGATATTATCGCTTTTTGTAATCCTGGCATGGATTGGTCGCCTGTTAGTAAAGAGATGGCCATCGTTCATATCAATTTTGGAATTTATCAATATTACGTGAATTTACCGTACAAGGGGAAAGTCAAAATAATGGTTCTTAGTAAATCTGAGGATGAATATCTTGGTACCGATCCAGAAGAAACCGATTATAATGTATTAGAGGATTTACCTGATTGTTTTTGAAAAATATTCAAAATCTATATATAGTTTAGTTATAAAGATGTCATCTTATCGTTTCCAAAACCAACTGTTTTTGGTCACTATAAACTCGTCCATAAATTGATCAATATGTAGCATACAAGTCTTTTAACGCCAATCTGCCATTTGTCCATTTATAATAATCTTCTTACGATCTTTACCATCAAGGCTCATTTCATAAATGTCTGGTGATACCAAACCGTCATTTCGTTGATTCGTAAAAATTATCATGGAACCATCCGGCGAATATCTCGGATAAAGATCATTTGTACCCTTTTCTTTATTTTGGGAAATATTCACCATACCGGTACTATCTGCATTGATCATGAAAATGCTGGCACTTAATTGCCGTCCTTCGGCATTATGATATTCAGAGACATCATAGGTATACATTACTCTTTTCCCGTCCACTGAAAACGAGGGACTATCCAATTTACCGGGTTCGTTACCCACCAACATTTTCATATTACTGCCATCAATATTCATAATGTAAATTTCCGCGTCATAACTGCTTTGTCCTACTGTAAGCGCCACAATTTTATCTCCAGTCGAGGCTACATCAATATCCTTAAAATTGCGTCCGGATGGGGCCGTTGCGATTAATTTCAGATCCGTACCATTAGCATCAATACGATATAATTTATCATTATGTGCGTAATAGAATCGTTTACTATCCGGCGACCAGCAAAAACCAATTCCATAATTATTATATCCTGTTACACCTATAGTGGTTACCTGCGTTTTCTCTGATCCATCTACATTCATCGTGTAAATTTGAGGTTCCACATTTTCATCAGATGTAAATGCAATTTTCTTCCGATCCGGACTGAAACGCGGCCACCAATCCCTGTAACTATTATGAGTCAGCTGAACCTTGGTACTGTCCGTGCCATCTGAGAGATAAATCTCATAATCTCCATCGATTCTGCTGGCATAGACAAATGGGAAATCAGGTATCCGACGAGTTTTAAAACTCCATAGGTCACTACTCGCCGTTAAATCTCCCCGGTGAGAAACAATTTCCCAATTATAATTGGTATTATAAATCAACTTTGAAACCGTATATTGAGTATCCGTCACATCACTTGCTAAACGTCTTTGTACGGGTGAATTCGACTCATATAAATAAATATCATAGCTGATACCTGCCGTACTATCGCTTTGATCCTGCCAGGCTAATGTTAAATGAGTGGATTGTGAATTGGCATTACTATTTGGAATAGGGTTGGTCGGAGCCTTCAATAATACCGTTTTACTAGTCTGTTTTTTTAGATAAACCGTTGCCTGCGTGATCTTATCACTTTTAACAGAAACAGACACCGAATTACTTTGATATCCATTTTTATAGATGGAAATGGCATAATTACCGACGTCCATATTATTCAGTGAAAATTTCCCCTCTTTGCCTGTAGTGATGGAACTGGATGGTGGATTCGTCGTAACCTGTACCCCCTCCAGTGGTTTTTCACTACTGTAATCCAGAACCACCCCTTGTATTTGTCCATTTGATTCTGGCTGCATCATCGGTTTCTTGCAGGACACAATGATACCGGTAAAAAGTATTAACATTCCCCCTAAAAATGGTTTTATCATCATTTTCATGATAACGACTCCCTTGTATTGTTTAATTTATCTAAAAATTTGATCTGCTCCTCTATTATTTCTGAACAGACCTTTTACTACCCTCATTAATCTCTAAATAATCGTATTTAATCTCTTTATAGATTGCGAGAAAGCTTTGCAAAATCAAGGATTTTGTTCCATATCAAAGCCTGAGCGACTTCGGAACCGCAGCATCCCGAATGCTTTCGGGATTCGAGGATTTCGAAGTCGTAAAAATGCAGATATTGAGCAAAAGAACGGTTTTGCATAGCCTTCTTAGAATTAGATTAAAAGATTTCGTATCGTAAATCTCCCATCATGAACCTTTACAATATTATTAAATTTGATATCCTTAACGAAGATGAAATAACTGATATCTTCTTATACCAGCTATTTCTCTATTCTTAATTTTGTTGCAGAATATTAGATGTATTCCAATTACCACTTTGGGTTACAGATGCCTGACCTTTTCCAAATTGAGTTTGATAAGACTTATTATAGGTACCGCTTTGGATCACGTCAGCTAAATTAAAAGCACCATTTTGCACCTGATATGCTTCATTATACTTACCATCCTGATTGATACTCGCTGACAGATTATAGCCATTTGATGTTTGCTCAGCCCGATTATTAAATCTGTGCTGCTTTATATATTGATGAATGAGCTGACCTTCATCTATCACCTGCTTACTGATATTTTGTTTACCATGTTGATCAATTTCACTTTTCTGACCTGAATCCGATCCGGATGCATTCTGCACAATACTGGCCGAATTCATTTTACCACGCTGTTTGATACTGGCATAATCAGGTTCATATACATTAGCATCATACTTTATTTGATGAATAGTGGCAAAATTACCATGGCCCTTTTGATCAACATTAGCATTCTGTATTTCATCATTATAAGATACTTGAGTAATGTTTATTTCCCCGCTATTCCCTTCCTGATTAACTATTGCATTTTGATTGTTACCAGTTTGACCAATATTTAATGTATTTGACTTGCCCGTTTGTTCAACATTTGCGGTAGTTTGTGCAATTGCAAAACTTATGGTCAGCAATACACACATTGTGCTTAAAATTACTTTTTTCATACTCTTTATTTTGGATTTCTCTTTTAAATAATATTTCGCTCTTTTTCATATATATATGAATAGAAACTGCGGGTTCAAATAATACCCGCAGTTCTTTCATTTTATATTTCTTTCTAATTTGTTGGATATTGGTTCATGTATACAACATTGCTATTACCATTTTGGATAACAATTCCTGTTTCATTTCCATTCTGGTGTTGATAAGCTTCATTATTGCTACCAGTCTGAATAATTTTTGCGTTATTATTATCACCAACTTGCCATTGTTTCGCAGTATTAAAATTGTCAGTTTGATTTATTATGGCACTATTATTAATACCACCGTCCATAGTTTGAAGAGCATAATTATTATTTCCATTTTGAAGGATTTTAGCATAACCTGACTGTATAAAAGAATCACCATAAGGACCAAACGCTAATGTTTGATAAGCTTGATTCCAATTTCCCGCTTGTTTAATAGTTGCGGTATTATAAGGATTTTGCTCTTTATCACTTCCACCAGTTAAAGTTTGTTTTGCTATATTATTATTACCCGGATCTTGGGTTATATAAGCATGGATATTCTCACCTGTTATCGATTGACGAGCATCATTATATTTCCCATTTTGCATAATACTGAAATCTTGATAAGATCCGCTATATGTTGTCTGCTTCGCATAATTACTGTTCCCATTTTGATTGACATATTGTTGATTAATAGTATGCCCACGTTCTATCGCCTGATAACTTACATTACCATTACCATACTGAAAAGCTTTGCTGGTTTGTCCAGAACTATATAAAGGAGCTATTTGTGATATTTTAGCAATATTTGTATTACCCTGCTGTACAATTTTAGCTAAATCAGGTGTCGGTGTTGTACCTGTACCAGATTGTGTCTGTTTTATATCAGCAAAATTACCCTTGCCACTTACTTGATTAATTAATGCATTTTGTTCAATAACATTACCAGATTCTGCCAATTGAGTGATATTAGCAGTACCATTATTTCCATTTTGGACAACATTAGTATTGAGTGTCGCACCTGTTTGGTTAATAGTGGCCGTGTTATTGTTATTTGTTTGATTTACCGTGGCCGTGTTATCTTTACTCTGTGCCATTGCAAAACTTACCGACAACATTAAGACAAAAATACTTAAGGCTATTCGTTTCATGATTTTATCCTTTTAAATTATGTTAGATTTGGTCCAAATGATTATATTAATTGGTTATCATTTGGATAGATTGTTTTTAAATCATGGGCAGAAATAGCTTACCACCTTTTGCTTACTATCATTAAAGTCAATATTTTAGTAGTAAAGGCGGCGTTAGGGATTTTCGGTCTTTTTACCCTCGGGTAAAAAGGTTTCCTGACGCTGTCTTGCTTTTTCTACCCTTATAAATTTAATTCATTATTCTGCTCTGAACTCCCTCCTTTCTTTTTCATTTTCTATTTAAATAAAATTTTAATCCAATATTTCCTCTCCAGATCATATCATTAATATTCCCTTTTTTTATTCCGTCGAGTCCATCGTACAGGGAATACACATTCTTAAATTCGAAATCGAGACCCATAAAAGGTGTTATATATTGTTCAAATCCAATGCCACCGGAGATATAGGGGAACAAATCATCTCTATCGTTAAAACCGGTTCTACCCAACAAAACACCCGAACTTGCTGTCAGATAAAGGGTATTTTTGTAATAAGGCAAAACATAATAAGTCCCTTTTAATCCACCATAGGAATATTCCTTTCTAAATACATTTTTAGCACCGATATAACCGAGACCGGCCTCCAGACCTATTCCCCATATGGGTTGAGGGTGCCAGGTTATGTTCATCTCAGCGTCTGGTTTTACAAGCGGATTCGGATAATTCCCATCATACCGCTGCATGGCATAATTCAATCCAACACCAAATCCTTTTCGTTCATGCTTTAAATATCTTCCAAAAGAATCATATTCTGCAGCATTTTTCTTTTCATTCTCATAATTTTGAAAAATTGGCAAATGTATATCATTCGGATTTTTCAGATTCCATATTCCTTCATGAATCCCTTCAACAATCAGACTAAACACAGCTTTATCAATGGCTTCGGTAACCGCAAGAGTTGTGGGTTCATTAAAACTATAGCCAGCTTCTCCTTCCAGGAGTTTATCGGTATCGACAAAACGAAAAACACCGGCATCTACTTTCTCAGAAAGTATTGTTTTTGTCGTATATACGGTCTTCAGAATTTTACCCGATTGTGTAGAAGTGGCACGTAAATAAATCGTTACCTGGTCCTGACGGTATTGGCCGGATGCGCCGATACCAAGATAACGGGCCCCCATTCCACCGGTTAACACATTCGAATCAT
>DATFMK010000441.1:0-9565 GCA_035267005.1 Balneolales bacterium | reverse complement strand
GGAGTTATTCCATAAACGTCTCCAATATATCGAAAAAGTATTCCCGTTCAGGACTTGCCAAAGCCACACTCGATCATACCACGATGAGTTACGTTTATAATGCAGGTGATAGTCATGATCCAATGACTTTACTGAATAACTATTGGAATTATAATACGGGCATTCAATATAATTATAATTTTAACAAAGTTGGTTTGGTACATCCGTTCGGTTTTATGGAAAAAGTTCCGATTTTGAATGTCCTGTCGGGATTACGATTTGGATATATGCCCTCATCCATTTCGGCTTCTGCTGGTTTGAAAAGAAGCTATCAGGAAGCCCGTCAGCGTGCGTTTGGCGGACCAGCTCAGCCGTGGAAACAAACACATGATTTTGATTATAGTTCACAATTCGGGTTTTCTTATAATTTTATGCCATCAATCCCGATTTCATTTTCAAGTTCAACGAATTTCAAACTTGCGGATATCGCAACTCGCCCCGACCCAAGAGATTCCACACGATTCATCCCCATTCCGACATTTGATGTCTTCAAAAAAATACTCAATAATAAAAATGCGAAACCGAGAAGAACGACTTATGATGAAAAATATTCAACCAGCTGGCGTCCACGTCTGAGCCGGTCGAAATTGCTGAACTGGCTGAGTTATTCCGTTTCGTATAATGGCGGTTTTTCCTGGCAAAATACGCCGAAAGGTTCCAGTTTGGGGGCGAATATCAGTAACAGCATGAGCCTGGATCAATCGATGAGTTTGCGGGTTAAGGATTTATTCATGAAAATACCGTTTATTAATAATTTGCAGGAAGCTAATCAAAAAGCTACGCAGAAGAGACAAGAAGAAAAACAACGTCGAAAAGCAGAAAGGGAACGACAGAAAAAAGAGAACAACAATGGCAATGTCAGTTCAGAGGATCATGATAAGGGAAATCTGCTCGATGACATTAAATACTACGGGCGAAAGTTCTTACTATCTGCGTTAAGCATGCAGTCTGTCGATATTGATTATAATCATAACACAAGTGGGTCGCAGCAGGGATATGCAGGCGGCTCACAATTATTCAATATGTTCCGATCACCTGGAAGCGGCTCGTTTTCGCCACCTTTTGGATATCGAATCGGTTTGACTAACCAACTGGATAATCTGATCCAAAATCCATATTCGGATCAGGCTCTTACCTTAAATTTAAACCGGACTGGGAATGATCAGATCACAATTCGAACGCGTCTCACTCCATTTCCGAATTTCACCATTGATTTGAACTGGACGACCTCCTGGAATAGCAATACGAGTCGTAATTTTACGCTCCCGCCAAATTCGAATGAAATTACAAATCCGTTGAAGAATGAATCGGGGAACATTAGTTCATCGGTTTGGGCATTTGGGAAAGGGTATAGTGAATTGTTAGCCAAACAGATTAAAACCGCAAGACAGGATATCAATCCCAATGATCCCAATTTGATAAGTGATAAAACCGGAAATAAAGATGGAAGAACCGTGTTGAGTCCGGCGAGTTTAGAACAGGATTTTAGAGAAGCCTATTTGTCGGGCGCTGGGTCTACACTTGGAAACCTGGGATTTACTCCTATTCCAAAACCCGATTGGTCGGTACGATGGTCCGGATTGGAAAATAAAATACCATTTATTGGTAAATACGCTTCTCATATATCGCTGACTCATCAATATAAAAGTTCATATCAGATTGGCTGGAATTTTTATAATGATGCGGGTTCTACCGTAACGGGTAATCTTGGGAATTATACGGTTCAAAGTATTCGGGATCCGTATGAAGCCTCGGCAATCAATATCACTAAGAATTTCTCCCCGATGATCGGACTCAATATTACCTGGAAAAATAATGTAGGTACTAATCTGGAATATGATTACAGTAAAATCACGAGCCTTAGTTTTACCGGTCCGACAGTCGAAGATCGCATTTCAAAAGGTTTGAAGCTTACCATGAATTATACCAAACGTGGATTTCGACTGCCGTTTATTTTCAATCGTTTGAAAAATACATTGGATATCAGCTTTACGCTGAATTATTTGGAAGATATTACCGTGCCGTATAATTTGGGATTGGACCTGACACGGTCGTTGCAAGGCGGACAATTATTAAATCATCAGAATGATATTAGAGGAGATGCCCGTTTACAGGCATCAACAATTATTGGATATCAGTTCTCTCAAACTCTGAAAGCCAATTTTGAATACTCGTATCGTCATACAATGCCCCGATCCTCACAATCATTTGAAATGACCGATCAGGAGATCAAATTTAATATCATCGTATCTATTAAATCGAACTGATTTTTTTGCCACAGATTTTCGCGGATTTACACGGATTTTAAAATGAGCGGTCATCGGTGCTAGTTCGTGGTCGACTTTGTGGCACTTATCTCGTTATACCACTTCCTGTCCTGTAACAAGATAAAAGGGCAATAAATGTTATTTAATTGTTGAGTTGATCTAATGAGTATTCGTAATCACGTTATTCTCTGGAAATGGTGGTCATTTCAGAAGGTTGAGATTTTGATACCAATTTTTTAATCACTAAAAACACAATTCCTGCGAACGTAATAATCATCGTCACATATCCCAGCCAATCACCATATCTGGTGTAAATCGTTTCATAATGCATTTCCGGGATTTCGCTTCTAAAAGCAACACGTGTCCAGTATTTGGTTTGCTTCAACACTTTCCCATTATTAGCGATTACGCACGAAATTCCATTATTGGCGCTTCGAACGACATATCGATGATTTTCGATTGCACGAAGCCGGGCGTATTCAAAATGCTGAATATATCCGGATGATTTTCCCCACCAGCCGTCGTTTGTGATCACAGAAATAACATCCGATCCCTTATTTACAAATTGCCGAACCCAATTTGGAAAATCTTCATCATAACAGACCAAAGCCGTAATTCTTCCAGAGCCGGTATTAAAATCCTTCACTTTACGTCCCCGTCCATACCCGGAAATTTGTCCCCAATCTATATTAAAAGGGATAACTTTTTTCAGGAAAGTCACAAAAGGAACCCGTTCAATGAGAGGGACCAGTTTGGCTTTCTCATAATATGTAATCGAACCATCGGGCTGATAGCCCATTGCCGCATTGAAGACATTGTAATAACGATGAGGACCTGCTTTTCTAACAACTAAAGGATGTTTGTTTGGCGGATAATAATAAAATAACGTTGCTCCCGTGATTAATGTCGTATGCCACTCCTGACTCTTTCTGCTCAACAGGTTACTGAATGCAGAATGTTGAGTGATACCTGCTTGAACGGCATTTTCCGGCCATAGTATGAGATCAGTTGAATCGGTACGGTTGGAATCGGTAAAGGCAATAATTTTTTTTAAGGGAGTATAAGCATTACTGTAACCGGCAAGATCCAGGTAAGAATTATAATTGGGCTGTATGACGAGAACCTGCATCTTTTTGGGAGCAGTAATACTAACCGTAAAGTATTGATAAATCGATAAAGCTGCTGGAACTAATATTATAATTGCAAGAATGAGTGATAATGTTCGATTAGCTTTCAGTACTAAGCGGTACAATAAAGTTGCAATAATGAGAATCCAAAACGTGATTCCCAGTGGTCCGGTTATGGAAATGTACTGAATTAGCCAGGGAGTGCTAGAAAACGCATTCCCCAAAGACAACCAGGGCCAGGCCAAATCCCATCGATGATGCAGGAATTCATACGTTACCCAGCTCGATGCTGTTAATATGGAAAGAAGATAAACATTTTTGGTTCGGTCTCTGAAATACTTGATTACTACCATGGGAAGAGTCATTACCACAGAATTAGCAAGAATAGCAGCTATTCCACCGGCTACGGTAGCCATGCAGAGCCAATAAGTAACGATTATATTCCAAAAAACAAATCCGACATACGAATAGTAAGCCAGTTCTTTTAAGCTATTCGTCTTGTCACTTAATCTAAAAAGTAAAATGAATGCAAAAGGTATCAGATAGGGAAATGGAAACGGGGGGAAACTTAATCCCAGAAGCAGACCGGCTGTAAGTGATAGCCCCCATTTTGTGTTCCAGATTTTCGATAATAATTTCATTCGCTGTAATTTTTACCTGCTATAACAAGCGTCATTTCACCCTTAATATTTTTGTTAGTGGCGATCGCATCCCGGATTTCAGCAAGACTTCCCCGAATGATTTCTTCGAATTTTTTTGTCAATTCGCGTGTCAGGGCGGCTAACCGGTCTTCTCCAAAAACTGGAATGAGTTGATCAATAAGCTTTTTTATTCTATACGGACTTTCATAAAGTACTATTGTCCGTTCTTCCTGAGATAATTCTTCAATACGTGTTTTTCTGCCTTTTTTTGCCGGCAAAAATCCTTCAAATACAAAACGATCGCATGGGAGTCCA
The DNA here is from genome assembly GCA_035267005.1 of Balneolales bacterium. Classification (GTDB taxonomy): domain Bacteria; phylum Bacteroidota; class Rhodothermia; order Balneolales; family DATFMH01; genus DATFMH01. Next base: position 5,176 of record DATFMK010000441.1, on the reverse strand, counting down.
CTGGCAATGATGGCTGTAATTACGGCACTTGGACCAGGAATGACGGTTACTTTATGCGAGGCCTGATGGGCAGCCCGAACAGCCAAAAAACCGGGATCAGAAATTCCCGGCATTCCCGCATCTGAAATTACGGCTACATTATGTCCGGAATTTAGTAAATCAATAATTTTTTTTACTTTGGCATGCTCATTGTGTTGATGAAAAGAAAACGTGGGTTTTTGAATTTGAAATTTATGAAGTAAGACAGATGAAGTCCTTGTATCTTCACAAGCAATAAAATCAACATCTTTTAGAGTTTGAATAGCCCGGTTTGAGAAATCATCAAGATTCCCAATCGGTGTCGCTACGATAAATAATGTTGCCACAATTGATAATTGAATTTAATGATATAAGAAACTATGATAGAAAAATATTATAATCATTTTGTGTTGCGAAACGTAGTAAATATTTGAAACGTATATTTTGTTAATATTAAAAAATAATTAATTGGTTAATTATGAATAAGTTTAAACCATCTGGAATCAATCATATTACACTTAGAGTTAATGATATTAAACGGGCAGAACATTTTTATGGTGATATTTTAGGTTTCGAACTTGAGAAGAAGATGGGGCAAAGTATGAGCGTTTACCGTATCGGGGAAGATTCTCTCGTAATTGTAGAAGCCGAAACCAGTTATGATGTAACATCAAGAGATTATCGTGTAGATCATTTTGGCTTTTATGTGGATTCAAAAGAAGATGTCGACGCCATTACCACTTACTTGGGCGAAAACGGTGTGACCATTTTAAGCGGGCCTGCCAATCGTAAAAATGGCCGGTTTGTTTTTGTTTCAGATCCTGATGGCAATATGATTGAAATCTTTTACGAAGAAAATAAATCATGAGAGGGTGATATCGATTTGGGAAAGCACTGAATCATATTTTGTTGTTGATACGGCTTAGGTGTGAGTTGCCAAAGGCAAGAATAAGAAACGTAATACGTTATTTAAAAGATAGTAATATAAATTAAGCTTCAGAATTTGAAACAATCTTCCTACAAAAAAAGCTATAGAATTGGTATCTTATAGGTTTGTATTCAGCATGAAAGGAGGAAACGAATAATGGATGCAACAGATTATCCGGATTTAACAAAAAGAGAACGGGATGTTCTCCAGTATGTTATTCAGAATTTTATAATAACGGCTAATCCTATTGCATCGAAAACACTCGTTAAAAAGCATAAATTACCGGTTAGTTCGGCAACAGTACGAAATGCGATGAATAATCTGGAGCAAAAGGGATATCTCGATCATCCGCATACTTCAGCAGGCCGCATTCCAACAGAGCTCGGTTATCGTTTTTATGTGAATTCTTTGATGCAGTCAACACAACTTTCTGTTGAGGAAAAAGAAGTTTTAGACCAATGGGAAGAGATTCTGAATAATGGGATGGACGATGCTGTTCAGTCGGCAGCTCGCATTCTTGCTAAATTATCCAACTTATTAGCAGTTATTATTTCACCAAAATACGCTAATGGTATTTTTAGGAAAATCGAACTGGTTAGTTTAAGTTCGACACGGCTAATGGTTATCATTACCATCGAAAGCGGGCTGGCACGAACCGTTAATGTTGAGGTGGAATCGGAACTGACCCGTGATGATCTCGATAAAGTATCCAGAATTTTGAATGAACGGCTTTCCGGTTATAAGTTGTCGGAGATTTCAAACGAAATAGAAGAGATGTTAGCGGATTATGAATCGCATGATGAAACCGGATTGATACGTGTTTTCATTGATTCGGCTGATACTATTTTTGAAGATCATCAGTTCCGGCGATTTCATTTTGGTGGTGTGGAATATATAGCCATGCTGCCCGAATTTAGCGATTTAAGTAATTTTAAAAGTATTATTGAGCTCGTTGAAGATGAGGATTTGATCATTCATCTATTTGACAGTGATCATGATATTAACAAAGTGAAAGTTCGTATCGGTAGAGAAAATAAAATACAACAAATAGAGCAATGTAGCGTTGTTTCAGCGAATTATGCGATTGGAAATATTAAAGGTACGATTGGTCTAGTCGGACCAACAAGAATGAATTATCCAAGAATGATTAATTTAGTGGAACAATTGGCTTATCGTTTCAAAACTTTTAATAAACTCGATTCATAACTTTATGTTTAATAAGAAGAAGCGTATGGAAACGAATGAATCAAAAAATATTGAGTCATCTGAAAAGGAGAAGGAAGAATTGAATCAGGTAGAACAAGACGAAAAACAAGAACAAGAGGATAACAATCAAGAAATCTCTGAAGAAAAAATTTCAGAGGAGAATGAAGAGATTGTAGCATTAAAGGCGCAGCTTGAACAAAAAGAAGAAGAGATTTCGCAGTTAAATACCGAGCTGAAGGAAACCAATGAGAAGTTACTGAGAAAAGCTGCTGAATTCGAAAATCTGAAAAAAAGAACGGCAAGAGAACGAATTCAATTCTTTGAAAATGCCAAAATTGAAGCTCTTCGTGAGTTTTTACCCATCAATGATGATTTAAAAAGAACCCTGAAAGCCGCCGAAGAAGTTGAAGTTGAGAATACCTTTTTAGAAGGTGTTAAACTGGTGGCAAATAAATTTAATGAAGTTCTGAATAAATACGGTGTTGAAGCAATAGATGAGGTAGATGTGCCTTTCAATGTCGATTTTCATGATGCTATGATGAAACAGAAAGCAGCATCTGATGATGTTGAAAGCAATATGGTGCTTCAGGTACTTGAACCGGGTTATAAAATGAACGACAAAGTTATTCGACACGCTAAAGTTATCGTAAGCGAATAAGGAAGAATATGGCAGAAAGAGATTATTACGAAGTACTGGGAGTATCACGTGATGCTTCTCAGGATGAAATAAAAAAAGCATATCGCAAAAAAGCGATGAAGTATCATCCCGACCGGAATAAGGATGATCCTAATGCGGAGGAGAAATTTAAAGAGGCTGCCGAAGCTTTTGATGTTCTGAAAGATCCGAATAAACGTGCACGATATGATCAGTTTGGGCATTCCGGACTCCATTCTGGCGGATTCCAGGAACAAAATTTCCATGATATAAATGTCGAAGATATTTTCAGCCGTTTTAGCGATATCTTCGGATCAGATATTTTTGGTGGTGACATTTTTGGAGGCGGAGCTCGTACTCGCAGTCGCGGACGCCGATCAGCTGGAATCACTGGTGATGATATGAAAATCCGGCTGAACCTCTCTCTCGAGGAAATTGCATATGGCGTTGAAAAAACACTCAAAGTTAAAAAATACATCGAATGTGACGAATGTCACGGTACCGGTGCCAAAACGGATGAAGATTTCATGACATGTCCGACGTGTAATGGCATGGGTGAAATCCGGCAGGTTTCACGGACGATGTTCGGTCAATTTGTAAATGTGCAGCCATGTCCGAATTGTCATGGTGAAGGCCGGATCATCAAAAATAAATGTTCGAAATGTGGTGGACAAGGACGAATTCGGGGAGAAGAAACGGTACGTGTAAAAATCCCAGCCGGTGTTCGTGAAGGGAACTATATAACACTTCGAGGTCAGGGTAATGCAGGTGTCCGTGGTGGAGATGCCGGGAATCTGATCGTGATGATCGAAGAAAAACCACATGATGAATTTGTCCGTAAAGACGATGATATTTACTACGATCTTCACATTAGTATACCTGACGCTATTCTTGGTACGGAAGTAAAAGTCCCGACTTTAAAAAATAATGCAACTCTTAAAATAGAACCTGGCACACAACCGGGTAAACTATTGCGAATGAGAGGAAAGGGAATTCAAAAACTCAATTCGAATCAGGTAGGTGATCAGTATATTCGTGTGAATGTCCATATACCACAGGATCTTTCTGAAGAAGAAAAGATTCATATTGAGGCTTTGCGAGATTCGGAAAATTTTAAAGCCAATAAAAAGAAAGGCACTAAGAAAGACTTCTTCTCAAAAATTAAGGATGTCTTTACATGAGTTTTAACCGTTAAATAATCGGTTTTTATTTACATTTTCTGAAACCAAAGGCTGTTTGATACTTAATCAGACAGCCTTTTTTTTGGCAAGATTACGCATCATTATGGAAAGGGGCACAACGGCCAGCGATATAATTAGAGGATCACTCGTTCAAACTGGCACAACATGCTCCGAAGTGGGTGGCACAATGACCTCCGAAATAGCCAATTAATTCCTGAGAATTGTTTTAAGAATGATGGGAAAAGAGCTGGCAGGTTTTCCAAACCTGCCAGCTCTCAACTTATGGAATGTTATTAGATTAAAAGATCCGCAATGTTTTGAAAATTTAGCAGATGTCAATTCAATATTTTCCAAACCACCTGTCGTTTTATCTTTATTTATTGCTTTATTTGATCATTGATCGTTATCATCTATCCCGATAGGGATAATATATCGGTAGAAAACATGTGATGTGATACCCAAATCCTGTGCCTTTTAGGTACCGAAGATGTCCTTACGTTTTTGGTGAGGATGCCTTTTGATGTTATTGGATGTATTTTCATATGCTGTACCTTACGGCACAGTAGGAATTATTAGGATTTTCACGATTCCACCAATAGGTGGTCCCTGCGGGACAAGTGCGCTTTGTGAGGTTATGGTATTTCAGATGACGTTCATGATTCTCAGATAGAAACAATCTTGCAAACACCTCTTTTTGTAGTTGAATCAATATTTCAAATGATTGCAATAGTTGGAAATTTTTTATGTTGATTAAAGACGATGCTCCTTGTCTTTCATTTCAAATTCCCGGATCTCATTTCGACTCTTATCTAAACTTCGCACTAATTTATGTTAGCATCGATTTATGGAAGGCTTTGCAAAACCAGGACTTATGTTCAAGATCAAAGCGAAATTAAAAATGTGCATGAAAGGCACTCTGGTGCCTTGATTAGGCATTTTTAATTTCAACGCAGAGAACGGTCAAATTTCGCAGCTCTTTTTAAGGTCCTCAAAATCGAGCATCGTTTCATTTTTTATAAGTTACTTAATTTACAATATGATATTTAACGTGAGGTTCGTTTAAGCTTATAATCTATCTACTTAATAAAAGTAGCTGTTAAATTAGATTATTCTATGACCACCGACAACCGACAACCGACCACAGACGACAGAGAAATACTCTGATAGTAATTAAACATTATTTATTCT
>DATFMK010000440.1:0-5708 GCA_035267005.1 Balneolales bacterium | reverse complement strand
ATTTCTATTCAATAATTCCAAATAAGTTAAATAAGCTATTTGAGATTAATCCCGAAGGGATAATACATGAATAGTGCCGGTCAAGCCCTATGAAAGAATAAAGTAGCCAAATGCGAGCCTAAAAGGGGTTAAAATATAGTTTAAAAAAGATTAATAAATAACCTGACTTGGAAGAGATTCTCCAAAAATTAACAATTATGAAAAACGGTCGAAGTTAACTTACCTGAGACATGAGAAGTAATACTTTTATTGTCGTCTTTATGTTGCCCAAAGTTACTTTTTGTCTATTAGAATTGAGATATTTGAATTATCGTAATCTATTTATTAACAATAAATTATATAAATGTACGCCCGGAAGGACTCGAACCCTCAGCCTTCTGATCCGAAGTCAGACGCTCTATCCAGTTGAGCTACGGGCGCATCAGCATATAAGCACAATTTTATCTTTTCAGATTAAGGGATGTACTGTTATATGTATTACCGATAATATCATTTCAGGAATTTTATTTCCAGAGATAAAGATTAAGAATTTTTTTTGGTAAAAAAAAACCCGGCATAAATTCTAGGGCTTTTTATTTTCAACTAACCACTTCTTCTATTACTGTTTATCTATCGTGAGTATTCCTCAGCAGATTTATCATTCGGCCTATGAATAACATGGACATAATTAACAGGCGGCATGATAGAACGATAACGATCTTTGCCCTTATCAATATGTTGAGGTGGTAATATGCCATCGATATTTGCGTAGGTCCGTTCATCGGTTTCTACTAAATCAAATATCAGACTGCATTTAGCTTTAGGTCCCCATTTGGTCTCAGTGGTTTCCATGCCAACAGTATCTACAATTACAAATTACAGCTTCATGCAGTCCCTGATTTGGAAGTGGATAATCAGGGGCAAGTGATCATAACCGGAATTGGAAAGATGAAATTATCGTAACTTTATAGCCGGTGTCCTTTAGTAACCTCTACCGTTGGTTTGATATTGGGATTCAGGCGAAAAAAATTTGTTGGATCATATTTGTTTTTAAGGTTGAGCAGTCGTTCATAAGTCTTATGATTATAGGCTGTCCTGATTCCATGTTTTGCATCATCATCTGTAAAAGCGTTGACGTAAATTCCGCCATGTAGATATGACAGCATCTCGTCGTACAAGTTCCGTGTCCACTGAATATTAGGTTCCGCTTTTGAAGGGGGTTCCCATCCGGAGAGCATAAGGAAATCGTAGATAGCTTCGCGATGACTAAAAGCAGTTGCATCGGAATCGATACGGTTGGCTGCATTACCAAGCTGTTGAAATCCCAAAACGGTATAAGGAGAAGGCGCTGTCGAAAAGTATCTGATGATGGTGTCAATTGCCCCATCACTGAGATGGTTCATCAGACTGGCCTTCCAGTAATATTGGCGCCCGCGTGGAAAAAGGTCTTTTGACATTGATTGCATTTGGATATAAGATATCGGTCTGATCTCATCGGCAACCGGTGGACCAAATTTTCTAAGGGAACGCAGAACTTTTTCACCCTCTTTCAGGGAACCATTATAACAGACGGCGATGGCGACGACTCGAACCCCCTCGGGATTGGTAAGCAATATCCCCATGGTATTTACTTCGTCCGGGATATTTTCGGAGAAGTCACGATAGAATTTCAAGGTTTCCTTTGCTTTTTCGAAAGGATGGATTACCATACCGCCCAACATTGTTCCTACTGTGTGTAGGCGATAATCAAAAGAGGTTACAATGCCAAAATTACCGCTACCTCCCCTTAATCCCCAGAACAGATCCTCGTTTTTCTCTTCACTTGCCGTCAGGTAGTGACCATCGGCCGTTATTATATCAGCCGAGAGTAAATTGTCACATGTCAGTCCGTATTTTCCGGCCAGCCATCCAAGACCACCACCCAGAGTGAGTCCTGCAATACCTGTGTCAGAATCCGTACCCCCGGTTGTAGCTAGTCCGAAGGCCTGGGTTTCATAGTCAAAATCGCGCCATCTTGCCCCACTTTCGGCCCGTGCCGTTTGTTTTACGGGATTAACCCGGATACTCCTCATAAGGGAGAGGTCGATCATTAGTCCATCTTCACAGACAGAATGACCTGCTATACTATGATCACCACCCCGAACCGCAACCAGAAGGTTATTAGAACGGGCAAATTCGATAGTATTGAGAACATCGGCTACACCACGGCAACGTACGATAAGAGCGGGTTTACGATTTATCATACCATTCCAGACCATACGTGTTTTATCATAGCCAGCATCGGACCGAAAAAGTATTGACCCACGAATCTTGGCTTTGAGCTCCTTTATAATGGTCTTAGGTAGAGTCTTTTTTTGACCTTCCGTAGTCTTGATCTGCAAATCCTCCATAATACCACCTATTCTTTTATCCCGGTTTTATTTTAAGGTCAAGTTAATACTATTCAAAATTATTGGCAAGTAAATTAAATAAAAACAATAGTATAAATACTTTTTTTAACTACCTTACTCTGTCTAAGCGGCATTATTTGAAATATGTTTTTAACAGACAAAATGGAAAAACCGAACGGAAGCGAGAAAAGGCTTAGTGAAAAACATCTACTTATTAATACGCTTGAAAACGGCTGAGTTACTTTTGTTGTTTTGTATCCCGTCTTCACCGTGGCAAATAAATACTGACTATGTGATTTGGAGGTTTTACTTGTTATAAGGTCTGGCGAATGACGTGCTATATTTCAACTTTAAATAAAAAGTTGAATATAATTGACGGGATGCAAATATCCGTTGTACTAACCAGAAAAGCTACGAGAAATAAGGAGCCACCCGTAATATAGCCCGCCGTTGAATAACCGGCATAAAATAAATAAATGGTTATGCCGATCATAAGTGTGGCAATTGTACAAGCAAATTTTAACTGTTTAGATCTTGGGGGTAATTGAGGTTTATCTAACCTACGTGCAAGTGCATAGTTGTAAATATAGTCAAATGGATGATACGGAAGAATAATCCCAAACAGCGCAATAAGCATCATTACTAATAGGATAGGAATATTGGAAGTGACTACACCGAGGAGTAACAGAGAGCTGCAAATGATGAAAGCAAACTTATTTCCAAAGGAAAATTGCGAGATTTCCCCATCAGAAAAGTTACAATAGCCCTGAACTTTCAGGCGCCTTATTCTCTTTGAAGAAATTAATGTTTGATTTTTTCCCATACGATACGATCTATTATTATATGGCTTTGTATCTAAAACCATATAATAATAAATAATTACGTTGAGAAGGAAAAATATTATAATTCCTTAAGAATCTTTTTTTCAACAGTATCCATTTGAAATGCTTGTTATCAGCATCGACTTTCCGCTACTGTCGTTCCTGTTATCTTTGCTTTGTAAGGTAGTTTTATTCAGTTTACGATAACGACCTTACACATAATGGGCGTTTTTGAACTGTAATTTAGCATACAAAACGAAAAATCCGTACGTATTGTATTAAGGCTTAGTAAAAAACAACCTCATATATCTTCACATAAAGCTATATTGCAGTTATTAATTATTAGAAAACCTAAGGTAGTAGCACGAACTGTCCCCAAATTTTTATAACATGATAAATCGATGCTTAGCATTAAGGACTTCATGCCTTTGGTCTCTTCTTTGGATCCTCGACAGTAATTGGGCATTATTCCGCACGAGATGAATGAACAATAAACGAGCTTTCCGTAATCGCAACGTTCCCATTAATCCTTATCAAAATGATAATAAAATACTCTATTGGTATAGGTGTAGTTAGTAGACCCATGCAACGCCGCTTGTGTTCGATCGATTCATCCAAGGAATATCCTGTTATTCGATTCCATTTTTTTAGAAAGCTTCTTTCCCTCCATTAGCCTATAGTTGGATGAATGGCTATTAAATTTGAATTAGCTAATTCATCAGCCGTACCTTTCCAAATATCTGAATGGATTGATCCTTTCTCTCTCGTATTAGAACCATCGACCCGGAGATTAGAAGGATTTTCGGTAGCGGAGGGCTTCTTCATCTCTGACCCCTGACTGCTGAATGCTGTATGCAAAATGCTCTATCCCGAATTATTCACGTAAATAATAAAAATAGCACTTATAGCATTGTTACTATATAATTTGTAAATTTAGTCATTACCCAATTTTGAGGAATCTAAAAAGGCTGCGAAATTTTCCCGTGCTCTGCGTTGAAATTAAAAATGCTTAATCAACGTACTAATGTACGTTTCTTGAGCATTTTTAACTTCGCCTTGATCAAGACAAAATTTCTTGGTGAATAATCCAGGCTAACATCCCAACCATTCAGATATTTTAACTTCCCTTTGAATGAAAACTGTTTATTTTAAGTTTAAGGATAAAACAGTTATTCCAAACCAGGTCAATTTGTCTTATGTTTGCCTTTCATTCATTTATGCGCTCATCTGCGGTCATAATGTTTATAAGTATCTTTCTGATATCTGTCTTGATGATCACAGGTTGTAAATCAAAGAAGAATAGCTATACTGAAAAAGTTGCTCAGGAGCATAAAAACGATACCCCATCACCAAACGCTGCCAGTTTAATGGAAGCTTCTCAGCCGGTCAATACGGAAGATGTCGTATATGCAACAGTGAATGGGAAAAAGATTAAAGGCTATTATGCTGCTCCCGAATCATCGGATGATTCGCTGCCCGGTATGATTGTGATTCATGAATGGTGGGGGCTCAACGATAATATTCGCGCAATGACGCGCCGTATCGCCGGTGAAGGCTATAAAGCCTTAGCGGTGGATTTGTATAATGGTCAAACTGCGGATAAACCGGATGGCGCCATGAAATTAATGCAGAAGGCGATGGATAAGCAGCAAGCAGGCATTGAGAATTTAAAACAGGCGTTCCGGTATCTTAAAAATGACAAACATGCCGGAAAAACAGGAGTGATCGGATGGTGTTTCGGCGGCGGATGGTCTCTTCAAACCGCCCTGGCCTTGCCCGATAGTATCGATGCTACAGCGATTTATTATGGACATCTCGTTACCGATACGAATAAGTTGGAAACCCTGCAAATGCCTGTTATTGGATTTTTTGGCGGATTAGATAAAAGTATTTCCCAGGAAACAATCAATAAATTTAAGTCAACACTCGATTCCCTTGGCAAACAGGTGCAGATTAAAGTTTACCCGGATGCTAATCACGCTTTTGCCAATCCGTCCGGCACCCGTTATAATGCGAAAGCCGCCTCGGATGCGTGGAAAAGAACCATGACCTTTTTTGATAAATATTTAAAATCATGATTTTGAAAAGCATCTGGAAAGGGTTATATCAGCACATAATCTGGTCTATGGGTATGAAGGACGTGGTTATAATTTACACACCGAATTATGGATCAGGTGTGAAGTTTGGAATCACTTGTACTTCAGCGAATAATGTGTGACTTGATTTTAACAATAGATAAACTACTCCTCCCTCATTCTCGTTTAATGGCATGCTTATTGTAGTTTATCATACAGTTTTAATGTCAATGACTATTTCAACGTGAATTCAGAAAGAGAGACTGATCGATGATAATATGTGTGTGCTTTTTGTATCCGAAACCTATCGAAAGTGTGAGCTATGGATCTTAAAACAATTGGCTGATGCAAAATGCTGTTAGTTTTAAAATTCGAATGATGATAAACATTCAGGGGTTTTTTGCATGAGTTCAGAGGAAATGATCTCGGATAGAAACGTAAAT
>DATFMK010000439.1:0-7271 GCA_035267005.1 Balneolales bacterium | reverse complement strand
ATTTCTATCAGGACTAATTTTAAATTTCAGGAATAACAATAACATTTACACTTTTTAAAAAAACGTGGGAATGATTAGGTATTCATTCGGTGTTAAATTTAAATATCCAACAAAATGCCAAACGGTATTAAGTAATACCGCACGGTATTTTTATACTCTTTCAAAGCCTCTCAAAGTATAATCTCCCGAAATTTATCTACAGTGTTCTGTGCAAAAAAACGCTGTGCTTCGCCGTAAATCATTCTTTTCGCCAATAATCAGGAATTAATCCAAAACACATAACTTTAGCCCATCATACAATGTTAGAATCACAGATTCTCGCGGATTAAAGGATTACGCGTAACATTTTTTTCAATTATCTGGACTTGATATTAAATCACATGACAAGTATGTAGTGTTCACTAAATTAATAGCCACCAAATGAATAATCAATCAGGCTCCCCCATTATTCACTGCCCACTGCTAATTGATCCTTGAAAAAGTACGCCCGTTGGGATTCGAACCCAAAACCTTTGGCTCCGGAGGCCAACGCTCTATCCAGTTGAGCTACGGGCGCATTTTAAACAGACCGTTAAGGTAAGACCCGGTCCTTTTATTTCCAAATAGATCATCTAAAAATACACATCCTCATCCTTAATTGCAGTTTTTTCTATTGGGGGAAAAATGACGCATAAGCTTCATCTTCATATATTGGCTTCTTCGAAGAATAGAACGCGGACGACACGGACGACGCGGGTTTTCGCGGACTTTTTATATAGAGGCGATCATTGGTAAATCAGTTCAGCGCCTGTAAACACTTACAGCCTCCGTGATCTAATAATAAGATTAACTTTAGATTAGAATAACAGTTTCATTTCATTTTAATAGGTATTGTAAGGAATTGCCTTTATAGTGATCTATTTATTAGAGGAAGACTATGCAAAACCGTTCTTTTGCCCAATATCTTCATTTTCACTACTTCGAAATCCTCACATATGGCTAATAGGCTGTGGTTCCGAAGTCGCTCAAGCTTTGATCTTGAACAAAATCCTTGGTTTTGCAAAGCCTTCTAGAGATCGTTAAATAGATCAAATTATAGGAAATCAATTTGACGATTCTTATTTGGATAAATTTTTCAAAATTAATTTGTAATGTTTAACGTTACGCATTATACTAATGATAAAGACATTTAAGGATAAGGAAACCAAAGCAATATTTAATCTAAATTACTCTAAAAGATTGCCATCTCATTTACAACATATAGCCTTAAGAAAATTAAACATGATTGATGCAGCTGAAGATTTAAAAGATCTCATTATTCCACCAGGCAATCATTTAGAAAGTCTAAATGGAGATCGTTCTGGTCAACACAGTATTCGCATTAACAGCAAATATCGAATTTGTTTTATATGGGATGATAGTGATGTGTTTGATGTCGAAATTGCGGACTATCATTCATGATTAAAAAGGAGAGCATTATGACTGCAACAAAATTGCAACCTATACATCCGGGAGAAATATTACGGGAAGAGTTTCTTGTTCCATTAGGAATAAGCAGGCGTCAATTTGCCAAGCGACTTGGTGTTCCGGCAACCCGGTTAAATGATATCGTTTTGGAGCGACGCGGTATTACTGCTGATACCGCCCTACGCTTGGCCAAGGCACTGGGAACGACACCAGAATTTTGGATGAATCTGCAGCAAAAATATGATCTGGATATGGCTAAAGCCCAATCATGGGAGCAAATTGACAATGAAGTTAAATCCGTTTCTGTTTAATTTTTAGCCACACAGGTTTTCGCAGATTTAAGCAACCCTTTAAAACGATTTTAAGCGTATAACAGACAGATAAGTGCTTCTTCAATTCATATAAACATGTTTATTATGGTTTTCTAAAAATTCTTTCCGTAATACGAACTTTTCCGGTAATATTATCTTTTTGGCAGTATAGGATCTGAAATAAATTCTACCCCCAAAAAAAGTAATTATTTTTTTTGGGGGGGTATGAGATAAAAAATACTATTCGTAAAAGAAACCAAGTTCTCTATTCTCAATAGTGCCTTTTATAGTTGCCCTGTCTAATAATGAGTTAAACTCTTCACAACTTGTTTCAGGAACTAAACAACAATTATGACATGCTGAGCCATTAACGCTATCTGGTCCTTGCCCACTTTCTTGACCAACTTCTGAACAAACTGGATCAGCTGAGCACCATTCAGCATCTGCAACTGAGTCTCTAACTAATTTCGCAAGATACATTTCTTTACCTTGCCGAACTAATCCACCTAATGAACCTTCAGAATCACTTGAAGAAGTATAAATTAAAATCCCATTCATTTTTTGATCTTTATATGAACTAAAATAGATTTTTTCTCTTAACGCTGAAGATCCATATCCACAATTATAGCATAGACGTTTAATAAGCAAATGCGCAAATGTATGCATCATTACAAATATTGGATCAATATCCCTTTTCTCATAATCATAATTACGGTTACCCATTGCAAAATGGTATCTTTTGATTAATGTCTCAAAATACCCAGATGATTTATTAACCCATTGATCAAGTGTTTCAGAATCAAATTCAAGAAATATGCCTTCGCCTTGAACTTGATAAGCTGGAAGCCATTTAACAGGTTTATTTGAAAGCATTTCTTTTCGTTCTTCTAAACTTCCTCTATTTGGAGTGATTCTTGAAAACCCAGTGAATACCCTTGTCTCTATTAGTTTTTCTATCAAAACAATGTTTGAGAAGTAATTTCTTAAATAATCAGCGTCTTCGTACTTATTAAAATTTTTAACTATAGCTTTAAAATCAGAATTTTCTGAATTTCTTCCTTTAAGTATGTGTTGATATTCCTCCCAACGAATATCAATATCATTATAATTTTCAGATTCGTTTTCATCCACATCAAACTGAGAAATAATTTCTTCAAATAATTCATCAACTGAAATTAAGCCATCCTTTACTTCAACTTTGTTTTTAAGAACCATTTTTAAAAGAGCTCCACCGCTCTGCTGTTCGAAATATTCTTTAAGTTCTTTTATTCCGCCATCTGTTTTTTCAATTACTCTTTGTGCATACTCATTAATGTCTTCTTTAGTTTTGGGTAAGTATAATGCAGACTGAATATTCGAGTAATGAACGTTAGAACCACCTCGGATTAATACGCTAAGATGTTTACTACACTTATCCGGATTATTTATTCCATCAAGTCCAAGCCAAGGTTTATACCCTTTACAAAAATGACCCAAAGGGTTTATTTCAGGGGTATTTGGATTACGAGAGGAAAATTCTAAATTTTCATCTTTATTCAGACCAATTTCAGCAAGAGCAGAATTATAGATTATATCCTCTATTTCATCTTTTTTGATATTCATTATTCCGGCTAGTGATCTTGACTTTTTACAATCATTACACGAAATAAATATACTTCCTAAATCCCCAGAACCAGAATTCGCCTTGTATCTTAAAGTATGGTTTCTTCCATCATTGGGAACAGGTCCTTTATGTACCCATTCTGCAAATGGCACATCCTGAATATGTCCATTTTGACATACAGCTACAAAACGTACAGGTATCATTTTGCTTTCACAATCAGGACATTTTATATGGGTATCATGTGTAGATAATTGAATTTTTTTCATTCTTCCACATTGTGGATTAACACAATGATGCCAACTCGGAAATCGAACTGCCGGTACTTTTAAATAATTATTTGCGAAGCTTTTCTCAGTATATGGGAATGGTTTTAGTAAATATTCTACATTTAGAAGTTTTTGTAGTCTTTCTTCAGGAATTTTCAGTTGTTCCAAATCAACCGCGTCATAACCCCCGGATATCTTTCTCTCTTCTAAGCTTTTATCCCACAAGTTGAGACCTGAAATCATCACTGAAACTTCTTCAGGGAATGTAACGATTTGTCCAATTCCAAAAGGTGTAAGTAATTGTCCTGTTCTTATATTTGAATCCATTTTCCTTAACCGATATTAAAAATTTCAATTCTTGATTCAGTATCTATGCCTCTCATCGAAGTTGGCGTTGAAAGAGATCTTCTCACTACATCCATTTTTACTTCTGCACTATTAGCATACATTAATGGATAGATATCATCATTATACTTTATTCTGTAGTTGCCAGCGTCACCATAATCTTGATACCCAACCTTCTCCCATTGATTAAGACGACTATTACATAGTCTTCTAGTTGGCTCATATTCTTCGGGATTAATTTTATTACATCTTTCAATTATGATCTTTGATGCCCAATCTCTTAAACGATGAAATTCTTTAACAGAAGTATCTGGATTTTTCAATAAACCATCCGTTGAACTTGAAAAATGCCTTATTAATCCTATTAATATAGCATGTAATGCCCTTTCTCTTACATTAACTGAAAAGGGTGTTACAGATGTGGGCTCAACATTTGAATAAATTCTGCTATGATACCCTTGAAACTGTTCGTATTGAGACTTATCTCTCGGTTTTGCCGGACTATAAAGTGTAAAAATTAAACCGGGGCCATTAGGAACTCTCCTTCCAACTCTGGAACTCGCTTGAATATATTCTGCAGTTGTTTTTGGTTGTCCGTGAATGAACATTAGTCCAAGGCGTGATATGTCTACACCAGTAGCGACCATATTCGTGGCTAAGCAGATATCCAAAGCATTACTTCTTGTTCCATCCTGTACTCTGTAAGAACGCTCTAAGTCCTTTAATGTGTCCGGAATTTTATCAGAACTTATACGACTTGTTAACTCCTGTATCTTCCAATCATATAGATTTCTTCGCCTGTCAAACAATATTAGGTCCCTATTCTGGATTTGGGAAAGTCTTTCACGAATATCACCATGAACTAAAGACATTGCTCCACCAAGTTCTCTTATGCTATTAAAGTAACCAAGCAATGTCCAATAATAGTCAATATTATCATGGTCTTGTTCTTTCTCTTTGACTTTCTGTAAAATTGATGAATATGATCTTACAATAGATGTTTGAGCAGAGGGATAACCAGACGCCAATATTCCAGCATATAATCTTCCAGGATTATCATTATCAACTTTTTCTTCTTTTGAAAACCAGGTTTCACCAAATTCTAATCCTTGAGATGGAAAAATATGGAGTTTTTCAGTACCGTAAAGAGCCCGTACCTGTTCTTTTGCTCTACTAATCGTGGCTGAAGAAGCAATTACTTTAGGTGAGTTATATTCTGAATCATCTTTTATAAATGGTGGAGATGTTAAATGATAATTATTACACATTGTTTGTATCAACGTTTCATACATTCCAACCATAGAACCAAGAGGTCCTGATATTAAGTGAAGCTCGTCTTGAATTATTAATTCCGGGGGAGTTATTCGACTTCTTTTATCCTCTTTTTCTCTAAAACCAAATAAATTTCCAGTTTCAGGTTTCCAAGTGATCATTGCAAACTTATCTACTGTACCCAATACTATAGTTGGTGCATTATTATATATCTGATCATCTACCACATATAGCGGTAGATCGATATTATAAAATTCACAAGATTCATTTTCACATCGAAATTTAACATGACCGTTTCTACCATCTTCTTTATATAAACCTTTTGTCTTTCGTTTATCACTATATTTTACATTCGAAATTTTTCCAATCTGAGCCGAACAACAAGGACATTTCTTTACAACAAAGTTATATGGAGCATGTTTAAACAACTTATTGTTATTCAATTCAGAAAATTGACTTCTTGCCTTTTTATCATCATTTGGTGTTGAAGTTCCACCAACCCATAAACCAATAGAAATAGGATCATCACCAAGTTCATAAATACCATTTTTTTCTAAGCCCTTTCTAATTAGTTCGCAAGCACAAATTAGAGAGGCGGCTCTTTCATATTGCTGGGTTGTCAGTAGTCTTAAGGTGTACCTCATCAGAATGGTTGTACCACTAAACTGCTCATTCTTTAAATCTTTCACACCGTTTAATCTGCGGTAGAAGATTGTAAAGGCGGAAAGTCCCAAATATGCTTCTGTTTTTCCTCCACCTGTAGGAAACCAAATTAGATCAACAGTTTCTCGCTCTTCTGATCTGGGATTTATCGTTGATTCGATATTCATTAAAATAAAAGCAATCTGGAAAGGCCTCTATTTTCCCCATCCGTCACTCTCTTTAAATTCTTCGAGAGAGATAAAATTCTGTTTACCAGAATCTAAAGGTTGTAACTCATCATGGATTTTGCCGTTATTTCTGGTTCTGATCCACACTCTTTGCGGTGTACTTGATCGTTGCTGTTGCCATAGCATCGCTCTGTTCATCCAGCGAAAAGATTTAACCGAATTTGAATCTTCATCAGCATTAAGTAAGTGATTTACACCCTGTTCAATTCTTTTAAGTGTTTTTTGACATTTTACTAAAGCATTAGATGCCGCTTCCTGATACGAATTATCCAGCTTTTTCGCTTCTTCTGAGATTTTTGTAATCCATGTTCCATATTCTGCAACCAGTTCTTTAAGACTCTCCTTTGCTAAATCCCAGTTCCCAAGATCTGAAAGCTCATAAATACTTAGTTTAACGTGTGTTGTAGGAGCAATTTGTGGCATTTCGTAAGTAGGAATGACTGATGTCTTTATATTTTTTATCCTCTCATGTTGTGAGTCATCCGCTTCATTACCTTCCCACTTAACAGATACACCATGACCAATACCGAATATTCTTTTTTTCCTATATAGAAGATTTAATTCTTTTTCTTCATCAGTATCAGATGCTCTGGTGCGTTCCTTATATGGAGCAATTAATTTCTCATTATCCGTAGTTAACCCTAATTCATTTTGGTAAAGAATGTGCTGATCATCTTCAGCCCGATTGCCACTGGCTATAATTTCATTAACAAGTATAAAAGTAAGAGTGGTATAGTCTTCTTTTGCAACAGATCTGTCATATACATTAAGACTTAACCAATTTTTATTGTTATCATTTTTAAAGAGTTTAATCTTTCTACTTTTTTCCCCTTCATTAAATATTGAATAAACATCCAGTATAATCGGCTCAATATTTAGTGGCGTTCTTATCCAATAGTCTGAAGCTCTCGGATTGTCATCTTTATCAGTCTGTACCTCGACTTGTCCTTCTTTATTGATTCGTTTTAATTCTGTCTTCCCTGTGCCTTTTTTGTAATGAGCTGATTTGACAGTCAATGTAATCTTAGAATTCTCTTCATTTTTTCTAAATCGCACCGTAAAACCCATTGCTGATGGTAGAAATTGATTTGCCAATCCAACTGGCTCTTCATAATCTAAATCCTCTCCTGAAGCACGT
>DATFMK010000438.1:0-13241 GCA_035267005.1 Balneolales bacterium | reverse complement strand
ATTCGTTTGGGTCCCCATGTTACCGAATAGGTATGATAGGCATCGCTCAGATTTCCATTTTTGAGTGTATAATGTCCACCCTTCATTTGGGCTCCATGATTCCACCAATGCCCGGTTCCATAATCTGTGGCCGGATTGCGTCCAATCATCTCCATGATATCGATTTCCGGTGTTTGGGAAAGACGGGAACCGAGTCCGGTTTTATTTTCAGCAGGTAACATCCAAAATGCCGGCCACATTCCATGTCCGTATGGTAATTTTATCCGAGCGACAAATTTGCCATATTTCCAGGCAAAATGATCACGGGTTCTGATGCGTCCTGATGTATAATCTTCCCCATTATATTTTTCTTTTCTGGCGGTAATAATCAGCTTTCCATCTTTCACACGTAAATTTTTCGGTCGACCGGTGTAGTATTCCAATTCCCTATTTCCGTAACCTTCCTTTCCATATTGGCTCGCATTCCCAATAATAACGTGCCATTGGGTAGTATCGAGCGCTGAACCGTTAAATTCATCCGATCATACCAAATGATATTTGGTTTTTCTTGCACAGGAGAGCGTTAGAAAAGATATAATAACAATAGATAATCCAGATAAAAATGAAATTCGTTGCATAGAACCAAATCCAAGATGTTTACTGTATTATATAGACAGATTTTATTTTAAATAACAACATGGAGACAATCTTAAAAACGATCAACTATGATTGGGGTTACACTGTTCTGAAATCACCGATCCTTCTTCATAAATCTTTTCTTATTTTCACATGCGCGGAATGATATGAGTCCTGTAAGCATTATACTTGGGCTAACAACGAATCATCTACAAAGAAGAAAATGTCAAACTCTACCGGTAAAGCGACACCACTGACAAAGGGACCACTTATTGCATTTGCTGTATTGGCGATGGTCTGGGGATACAACTGGGTTTTTATGAAAATTGCCATGCGATATTGTTCCCCCATGTATTTTGCGCTGATGCGTGTGGGAGGAGGCGCCATTTTCTTATTTGTGATCGTATTATTCATGGGCAGACCGATCTGGCCGAAGTATCCCGGTCGTGTGTTGTTGCTTGGTTTGTTGCAAACGACTTGTTATCTCGGACTCATATCCTGGGCTGTTGCACATGGTGAGGCAAGTAAAAGTGCCGTTTTTGCCTACAGTATGCCATTTTGGGTGATTCTCTTATCATGGCCATTATTAGGTGAACGGGTAAAAGGATTTCAATGGCTGGCCGTTGCGATGGCTTTTCTCGGTTTGGTATTGATCGTTAAACCATGGGTGATCAATGCAGGTCTGGAGGATAATTTACTGGGTATTCTGGCCGGTTTTGCCTGGGGCGGAAGCGTCATTGTATTTAAGAAAATACCAACTTCCGGGATGAAAGATCTGATTTCGGTGACGACCTGGCAGATGATCTTCGGTTTACCCATCCTGGCATTAGCTGCTTTCAGTATTCATGAACCACCCATTCAATGGAATCCCGTTCTGATTGGAGCCATAGTCTATAATGTAATTGCCGCAACAGTAGTAGCTTGGGTATTATGGTATTACCTGCTTCAAAAACTTCCAGCCAATGTTAGCAGTTTGTCTGTCTTGATTGTACCGGTTGTTGGCGTTGTCGCCGCGTGGATACAATTGGGGGAGCAGCCGGGACCGATTGTAGGCACCGGAATGATCTGCATGGTGATCGCTCTTGGCATTACGGCGGTGACCAATAAAGGTTGAGCTATGAGCTATAAGATAAGCGATCGGTTAAAGTAGGGACATGCCATGGCATGTCCCTGAATAAATGGGGATATTATTTATTGGATTCTTATATCACACGATTCCTTGATCTCTCATGGCGATAGCTACTTTCATAAAACCACCTATATTGGCGCCATAGAGATAATTACCTGGATAATGATACTCTTCGGCCATCTTAAGGCATCGGGAATGTATGTTTTTCATGATGTTTTTCAATCGTTCATCAACTTCCTCGCGGCTCCAGGCGAATCTCAGATTATTTTGAGTCATTTCTAATCCTGAGACGGCCACACCACCGGCATTCGCAGCTTTTCCGGGACCATAAAGAATATTTGCATCCAGAAAGATTTCTATTCCGTCTGGTGTGGTGGGCATATTGGCACCTTCACAAACTACATAAACGCCGTTCTCAATCAAATGCTTTGCATCTTTTTTATTGATTTCGTTTTGTGTAGCACTCGGAAATGCGCAATCGGCTTTATGATCCCAAAGCGGATTATAGTCTAAAGAAGGATCGGCAGGAGTATAAACAGCATGAGGATATTTTTCCGCATATTCTTTGATGCGCCCTCTACGGACATTTTTAAGTTCCATCACGTATTTTAATTTGTCAGCATCGATGCCTTCCTCATCATAAATATAACCGTTCGAATCGGATAGCGTTACGACTTTACCACCTAATAGAATGATTTTTTCTGCAGTATATTGAGCCACATTTCCACTCCCTGAAATTAAACAGGTTTTGTCTTCAATTGTTTGATGTCTTGTGGCAAGCATTTCATTGGCGAAATAAACGGATCCGTATCCGGTGGCCTGCGGACGAATAAGTGATCCGCCCCAATCCAATCCTTTACCCGTTAAAACACCGGTAAATTCGTTTTTCAGTTTTTTATACTGACCAAAAAGATATCCGATTTCTCTTCCGCCAACACCGATATCTCCCGCAGGCACGTCGGTATTTGGACCGATGTATCGAAAGAGTTCATTCATGAATGCTTGTGAAAAGCGCATAACTTCCATATCGCTTTTACATTTAGGATCGAAATCGGATCCACCTTTACCAGCTCCCATTGGAAGGGATGTCAGACTGTTCTTGAAAATTTGTTCAAACGCCAGAAATTTCAAAATACTCTGATTTACAGATGGATGAAATCGTAGCCCGCCTTTATACGGACCAATAGCGTTATTCATTTCTACCCTATATCCCCTGTTAACATGAACTTCATCCTGATCATCCACCCAAGGAATCCTGAAAGATATGATACGTTCGGGTTCGATGAGTCGCTCGAGAATTTTTAATTTTCTGAATTCCGGATGTTTGTCTATGGCTACAGAAAGGGATTTTGAAACTTCTTTAACAGCCTGAACAAATTCAGATTCATTCTGATTTTTAATCTCTAATTCGGTCAAGATGTCACGAACATAATCAGATATTTTGGGCTCTCTTGTTAATAGATCGTTCTTAAGCATAATGTTTTCCGTTTAATTATTTATGAATGGAAAATGCTCTCTTGTGAATTTAATTGAATAAGGCGCATGTAAAAAAAAGACCAGGTTATTATTTAACTATAACTTATTTAATAATATACTCTTTACTATATTATACCGACCAGATAAATCAATAGCAACGAAATAAAACAAATAGCAAAACCGGCAAAAAAACTAATATTTATCAGGATGATGTTTCGCTCTCTATAGATGTTTTTTTAAACTTAGTCGTATTTTGATTAAAAACTGAATTATACTGTAATTTTCAAATGATTTGTATAGAAAAGTAATTATTACTGACCAATATTGATTACCGTATCGTACTCAATTTTTCACAAAGCCATTCTTTTAATAGGGTTCAAATAGGAAGCATAACGGCTTCATTTCCGCTTCGACCAACCTCTTCCCAGTGATGAATCCAGATAAGGAGTATTAACCCGGATTATTCACCAAGAAATTTTGTTGTGATCAAGGCGCTCCGAAAGCTTTAGGAGCAACGCAGAGCACGGCCAAATTTCGCAGCTTTTTTTAGTGTCCTTAAAATCGAGCATCGGTTTATTTTTTATAAGTTACATATTTTACAATATGATATGTATTGTTTCTTGTTCGTAACGTGAATAATTCGGGTTATTCAAATGTAATTACCATACATATAGGAGATAATTTATTATGATAACCTACTTGGGTTATTACTCATATCATTTACGAAGATGAATGTGAGATGCATATTTCGAATAAATATTGTAAGCTTAGACCATTATTTTCAGGTTATGGCTTGTAATACGAAAACAATATTCTTTCTATTTGACGTTAATCACAATAAAAAATACATGACAGAAGCTTCGCCTTTTCTTGAATTATCTGCCGCTACGGTTAAGAAAGATGGTCATAATATCCTAAATAAACTTGATCTACTAATTACCACCCGGGAACAAACAGCCATTATTGGGCCCAATGGTTCGGGGAAATCAACGCTCATTAAACTACTTACCCGTCAGCTCTATGCACGAGAATCCAAAGAAGGTCCGCCACCTGTTAAAGTTTTTGGAAAAGAGCGATGGAATGTTGGCGAGTTACGATCGAAGATGGGGATTGTCTCAAATCAATTGCAGCGTGATTTTCTCAATAACACACATCATGGACATATCAGTGGACAGGATGTGGTCATTTCAGGTTTTTTCTCGAGTCTACGGTTGTTTCCGCATCAGAATATTACTGAGAAGATGCGAATCACCGCTCGTGAGGCTTTAAAAAAAATGGAATCGGAGCACCTTGCTGATTTTATGCTGGATGAGATGTCCACCGGCGAAGTTCAACGTGTTCTCATTGCCCGCGCTCTCGTCAACGAGCCGCAGGTGCTTGTTCTTGATGAACCCACAACAGGACTTGATTTAGTGGCTCGATATCAATGTATGACCCAAATACGAAAACTCGCACAAAATGGGACTTCCATTGTTTTGGTTACACATCATGTTGATGAAATTTTCCCTGAAGTGGAACGTCTCATTTTTTTGAAAGATGGAAATATCGCATACAATGGTTCTAAAAAGGAGTTACTCACTTCAAAACATTTATCCGATATCTACGATCATCCATTAGAACTGAAAGAAAATAAAGGGTTTTATCAGGTTGGATTAAAGTAGATTGGGTTATAGAGTGTATTGAGTAAATGAGGTGGGGTTTTATCAAATGTTGGAATTTTGAATACGTAAAGTACCGTTTATACAGAGATCTCGAATCGGTGTTCAGGTACGAAGTTAAAACGGTTAGTTGTGTAAGAGAATAAAAGACCTTTTATTTGATCTCGTTCCCAACGTCTCCGTTAGAAATGCTGGTTTTGAAACTCCGTTTCATCTACAGATCAGGACTTTAGAATTGGACATATTTCGAATGTCTCGTTAATAGATAATGTGGAAGCAGAGCTTTCCCCCAGGCGTTCCCAAAGAGACTTTGGGAACGAAAAAATTACTCATTATTCATTACTAATTGCTCATTGCTCATATCATATATTTCAAATCCGAACCGGCTGTTGGATAGGCGAAGAGCATTTTTTTGAGATGAAATGAGGTAATCTCGGCACGGATAGCCATAGCAAACAAATTGATCATTTCCTGGGCATCCGGACCTAAAATATGAGCACCTAATATTAAATCTGTTTTCTCATCTATTAGGATTTTGTACGCGGAATATTTGTGATTGGTTCGTTTGGTGGAATACCAATCAGAACTATCCGCTTTATGTACCCGAAATGATAACTCGCGGGCATTGGCCTGAGCTTCCGTCAAACCTACAGACGCAAGAGGCGGGATGGTAAATACAGTCGTAGCCGTTCCTCGATAATCGGGAATACGGTCATTGCCGTGAATCAGATTATCGGCAATGATTTGTCCGTCCAATCCGGCGATCGGGGTAAGTGGCATGCCGGTATCGGCGGCATCGCCACCAGCATAAATATTGGAGTTTGTGACACTCTGCATGAAATTATTGACGACAATTCCCCGCCTGTTTCGCTCTATACCTAAATCTTCCAGTCCCATGTCATCGAGGTTAGGTACGCGTCCGGCCCCATGTACCACCAAGTCAGCGGTTACTTCAATGTCATCATCCGGACTCTTTCCCTCAATAACAAAGGCCTTACCTTTCTTTTTAACTGAGGTGACTTCCATTCCAAGGTGAATTTCAATCCCAGCTTCCTCAGAAAGCTGAGTGAGTTGTTCTACTAAAAAGGTTTCAAACCGTTCCAGAAGATGAAGTCCACGATGCAAAATGGTTACTTTAGCCCCGGCGCGTATGGCAATATGTGCAAATTCCATGGAAATATATCCACCGCCCACAAAAACAATCCTTTTTGGGAGTTTTTCGAGTTCAAGAAAATCATCACTTGAAATGATATGTTCATGACCTTCAAACGTAAGTGGTTTGGGATGGGCCCCGGTAGCAATGACTATGTTATTGGTTTTCAATGTGTTCATCCCCACTTGCACCGTTTCCGGATCCAGTATGACAGCCCGGTAATTATAATATTTGATACCCGCTTCTTCAAACCCTTTAATTTTATTCTCCGGGACCGGGTCGGTAAAGGAATTTTTAAAGGCCATGAGTTTTTGCCAATCGATATGCAGATTTCCGGGATCAATACCATGTCCTTTCATTCGATACGCCCAGTCGTATGCTTCAGCAGCACCAACCAAGATTTTTTTAGGATCACATCCTCTCAAGGCACACGTCCCTCCAAACGGACGTTCATCAATAATTGCAACTTCCCAACCCTCCTGCCGACAGCGATGGGCAACATTCGATCCGGTAGTACCCGAACCGATAATTACTAGGTCGAATGGTGTATTGACTGACATGTCATACTCCTTATAAATTGTTTTAAGATATCTATTAACTATATATAAAAACCTTAATCCATTAACAATTAATGTATTAGAGAGGAAGGTTAAAAGACGTTAATAGTGAATATTGCTGATAAGATTTTTAAAATAATGTGAGTTCAGGATTAACGCTGCATTCCACCAGATTTTTTACACCCATTTTTTCTAAGACCGGAATATAATATGGACTCAATTATTTTTAAGAGGGTTGATCTTAAAAATTCTATCGAACTCACGATAAATAGAAACGGTAAATTATTCTTTTTAAAATCAGAATTATATCATAGAACTGGTTATTTTATTTGTCTTGCCTGTTATTTTGAAACCACAACTAAAACATTCCGTAATTCTATTAATATTAGAGAAGGCTATGCAAAACCAGGAATTTTGTTCAATATCAAAGACTGAGCGACTTCGAAACAGCAGCTATTGGGCAAAAGAACGGTTTTGTATAACCTCCTTATAATTCTCCGGGTAATAGATTAAATCATTGAGTAATGATGACAGAATAAAATTGATGGATATGTTTACAAACGAAGATAACAGCTTATATGATCAATCTGTCCGGAAGTCAAAAAACGACCGCCATTATCATATATTCGCCATTATAATCATGGTTGGGATCAAACTCCTAATCCCTTTTTTGGTGAATTCTGACTTTGGATTTCAACGGGATGAATTACTCTATATGGCTCTAGGTAATCATTTGAGTTGGGGATATATGGCGGTGCCACCATTCATTGCCATAATCGCCTGGATCACGAAAATGATATTCGGATATGGTATTTATTCTGTACGTTTTTTCCCAGCCATATCGGGAGCCCTATCGCTTTGGCTCACAACATTAATCGCCAAAGAAATGGGCGGGAAGTCCTTCGCCCGAATTCTTGCTGGGGTTGGATATCTTTTCGCACTCGCTTATTTGCGGATGAATCTGCTTTTTCAGCCGGTTACATTCAATACTTTTTTCTTCGTTTTAGGAGCCTATTTGTTCATTAGAATTTTAAAAAACAACACACCTAAATATTGGATCTGGCTCGGAATTACGATTGGAATCGGACTTCTGAATAAATATACGATGCTGCTTTTCGGTTTTGGAATAACGGTTGGTCTTTTACTCACCAGTTATCGTACCTTTTTTCTTTCGAAATGGTCCTGGATTTCAGCATTAGTCGCCATAGTAATCTTTTTGCCTAATGTGATATGGCAACAAACACATCAATGGCCTTTTTTCCAACAGATGCAGGCATTAGATAAATATCAGTTTGTCCATGTTCACGCGTCATCATTTATCCTTCTTCAATTTCTGCAAACCCTATTTGTCACTCCAATCTGGATTGCCGGACTGTTCTTTCTTTTTTCAAAACGGGGAAAAAAATTTCGCCCCCTTGGCTGGGCTTATCTTTCCATCCTGCTCGTATTACTCATTGCACATGGAAAAGCCTATTATCTGGCAGCCGCTTATCCAATGTTAATTGCCGCCGGTTCCGTAATGATTGAACAGGTCATCGAAAAAAAATCCTGGTATTTTCTGCAAAAAGCTTCAATAGGTGGAATTATCCTCGCTACCTTGATATTTGTTCCAGTTGGTATTCCGGTCTTTTCGGTACCAACCATGATTCGCTATTTCAAATTCGGTTCAAAGTATCTGGGGATGAAACCGGCACTTCGATGGGAAACCGGAAATTATCACAGTCTCCCACAGGATTACGCCGATATGCTTGGTTGGAAAAAACTGACTGCGTTGACGGCGGATATTTATCATTCATTACCCGCAAAGGAACAAAAGGATTGTACGATATTCGCAAATAATTATGGAGAAGCAAGCGCTATCAATTATTACGGATCTCGTTATCAGCTTCCCAAAGCAATCAGTAGCAGCAGCAGCTTTTGGCTTTGGGGTTACCACGGTAGTAGCGGACGTGTATTAATCATAATTGGTTCTAATAAAAAAGATAACTCTATGTTTTATGCTGATGTCCACAAAGCAGGCGAACTTGATGATCCGCACTCACGTGAAAACGGTGTTCCCATATTTATAGCCAGACACCCCAAACAATCAATGTCACAGTTATGGAAAATCTTGAAAAAAGATCAGTATTGAAGTAGATGAATTCTTCCTTGCCTTTTCTCTCGCTTGGTTTACCCACTCCAACTCACATAATCATAAAAAGAGTTCCACATAAAAAAATATCTTAAACTATACATTGATATCGATATTTTATTCAGAAGATTTCTCACTCCGTTCGAAATGACGCATGGAAACATTGTTATTCATTAATAATCATACTATTGACGTCATCTCGAACCCGCTTTTTGAGTGAGAGATCTTAGAAATGTTAATACGGGAAATGTTAACATTTTGTACAAATGAGTATATCGAATCATCGTACATACAAAATAGAGTCCGCCCCTGATCGAAGGTGTGTAAGATCGCTTTAAAATCTCAAACTGTTAAAAAAGTTTGGTTATTTTTCATTGCTAATTGCTAACGGATCACTGCTCATCCGGTTTATCCTCCGCATACGAATCAGGTTCGGGTGCAGAGGTAAGCACCCGGTAGAAGAAATAAGCCGTAAAACCAGTAACCGTGACCTGAACGGTAATCATTAAAATTAGTGCTGTTGCATTCATTTATGCTCTCCCTTCTCTTACTCGTTTAACATAAGCTACGTAGACCATAGCACAAATACCGAAAAATGTAGCCGTTAGTAGGATTCTGGCCGCACCAGTATAAAACAATACTTGCCGCAGATGATGTATGATTGATGGATCAGTGGCTGCTGCAAGTTTTTCTCTGAGTCCGCTTTGCATGACCTGTTTGATAATTGAAGAGTTATCGAGAGTCCAGCCATTTCCGGTAAACAGATTATGGAAAGCAAGTTTCCAATCATTGTTTAATGGTTTTAATAACGAACCGAAGAAAACAAATAATAACAGAAGCGGAGTAATGAATTTGATTATGTATTTATAAATTTCAGGTACTTTGATATCCCCGCCTTCATTAATTTCTTTCCAGCCTTTATCCATACCGAAGATCCAGGCAAAAAGGATCGATTCTGCCAGTGCGAAGACTACCAACGATACTGTACCTGCCCAGTAATCATATTCACTGAATACGCCAAGATTATAAAAGAAAACTGTGGGGAGGCCGAGGATCAAAATTACAGCGCCAAACGACCAGGCACTTTTTTTACGGCCCCAGTTGAACTCATCCTGCATGAAGCCCATCCATGGTGTTCCCATTGCCAGTGATGAAGTAATACCAGCGAAGAACAATAAACCAAACCACATAACACCGGCAACAGCAGCAAGGAAGGGTCCCCAGTGACTAAATAAATATGGCATAGTTTGAAATGCTATTCCGAATCCGGCATGATGTTTCAGCCAGCCTAATCCGAGATAACCGGCAGCGATTGGAATCACAATTAAACTTCCCAATACTATTTCAACAAATTCATTCATGAATCCGGCAGATACGGCGTTAAGGGCAATATCATCATTCGATTTAACATAAGCTGCGTAACAATGAACCGTACCCATTCCAACCGATAAAGTGAAGAAAATTTGTCCAGCGGCTGCCAACCAAACTTTGGGATTAGCAAGTGTACCCGGTTGGGGCGTCCATAAAAAGTTTAAACCTGCCCAGGCACTTGCTGTTGGATGAGCGGGCGAAGCTCCCGATGTTCCTAAGGTCAAACCACGAACAGCCAGGAAAGCTCCGAACATCAGCAGCAGCGGCATACCGATCTTGGCTACTTTTTCAACCCCTTCCAGTCCTTTAGCCAATATGGAAGTATTAATCACCAGACAGATGATATAGAAGACAACTGCTTCATAGGGAATGCCAAAAGTTGATTTCCCGATTGTCACATAGGTGTTGAAGAAATTGGCTACCTGTGTTTGATTCATTCCAATGAAAGTACCCAAAATAGAGTGGAGCACATAGGAGAGCGTCCAGGATTCTACATAGCAATAATAAGCGGCAACAGCCAGATTCGTGAAGATTCCGAAAACACCAAAATATTTCCATAAGCGTTTTTTATCCATTGTATCCAGGATGAATGGAGTAGAATGGTGACCAAATTTACCACCAAAGCGACCCATCGACCATTCGATCCATAATAAAGGGATTCCCATGAGTAAAAAACACACGATATAAGGAATGATGAAAGCGCCTCCACCATTTTGAATAGCTTGCTCCGGAAAACGCAGAAAGTTCCCGAGTCCCACAGCATTCCCCGCCATAGCCAGGATCAGCCCGACTCGCGAGCCCCATTGCTGGGTAGAATTATCGTTCGCCATATATTTTTTTATCCACTAATTTCAGGTTTCACTTCGATTATTCAATTCAGCAGAATATTTGTAATATCGTTGAATCTACACGATAAATCGCAGTTAAACAATACTAAGTGCGAATAGTTTAGGAATATTAAGAATTTGTTAAATTTTTTGAGTGATTAGGGCCGTCAAATAGAGTTTAACTCTTAGTTGAGATTTTTTATGAGAGCTTAGATGATGGTTTCAGATATGATTTCATTGTAAGCGTCATGGTTACTCAAATCAATTCGAAAGAGCATTTAGGAAACCATAATTTATAGATCATGCAAGTACCGCTATTATATTGAAATCTCATTTATTATGATTAAGCACTAAATATTTATTTGTGTTAAGAAAACGATAGATAATGATATCTGTTTATCGGCTTTAGAATGCCATTTAACTTAGATTTCGTATAATTTTTTTATAACATTTCGGGATGTTTTCAGTTTATTAAAGCGATATATTAACACTTTTTTTAATTTAATAACGTTAGCGACGATGAAATCCTCCCAACTTCGTATAAAACATTATTTTCTCATCTTAGTATTTGTTACCGCTAATATGATTCCCGTTTCCAGTTTTGCCTGGGGACACGAAGGACATAAAATTATAGCGGATGTTGCCACTCATTATATCTCAAAAAAGGCTCAGGTTAAACTTAAAAAGCTTTTAAACGTGCTTCATAAACAATCATTAGCCCAAATTGCTAATTGGGCGGATAAATATCGCGAAACGCACCCTAAAACAGGTCCGTGGCATTACGTGGATATTCCCCTTAACGCCAAGACTTATAATGCCAGGAAATATTGTAAACACGGTGATTGTATTGTCTCTAAACTTGAGCACTTTGAAGTAGAATTATCTGATCCAGGTCGAAGTCTTAAACAACGTGCTCGTGCTTTAAAGTTTGTGGTTCATTTTGTGGGAGATATACACCAACCACTGCATTGTGCGGATAATCACGATCGGGGAGGCAACGATGTACATGTTGTTTTTATGGGAGACAGCACCAATCTGCATCTTGTTTGGGATTATGGCATTATCGATCAAACCGGAATGAACGCCACACAATACGCCAATTATCTGATTAATAATTATGCTCCGAGTCATAATGTAAATGTTACTCAGATTAAGAAAGGATCATTTATCGATTGGGCGATGCAGTCGCATAAACTGGCGGTTCAATATGCATATGGTGATAAACCTCAAAACAATATCCTCACCAAGAAATATTATACGGAATGCAAACCCATTGTCGATCAGCAGCTATATGATGCGGGCGTAAGATTAGCCGGTGTTTTAAACCGCATGTTGACACTTTAAGCTGTTTCTGCAAATTCAAATTTTACAATCCTCGTGTTGATTAAATCACTCTTTTAATTAACGCGGGGATTTTTTTTCCATAGGATTTAGTGGCTATTTGAGGGAAAATTTTTCAGAAGGAGTCAAAAAAAAGGACCCCACTATTAAAGTAGAGCCCATCGAAATAATTCAATAACTTAATTTGGGGTTCGTTTAAGTTTAAAGTCTATCTACTTAATAAAAGTAATGATTACATTAGATTATCCTATGACCACCGACAACCGACCGCAGACAACAGAAAAATGCTCTGATAGTAATTAAACATTAATTATTCTTAAAAAACCGTATAATCAACGTGAGTTCGAAATCGGAATCACGTTTTATGGATCAATGCAGCTCTCTGTCGTCGATGGTCCGTCGTCCGTCGTCAAGATATGTTATATGTTCTCAGCTCGCATTCTAATGTAATTATCACATTTCTACGATTCTAATCCAAACCTCACGTTAACCTAATCACCATACTTCGCGATGAGGCCGATTTGACCGACATGATAACCGGTGTGAGCAATAATACGTGACAAAGCGGCTGATTTAGTTATTTTCCCGAAAATGGGAGAATCGATGACTGTGGTCCATTTATCGGCATCCTGTTGTTGGATGGCCTCAGAAAGCACCTGTTCCGATTGCTCGTTAAATGTTTTTAAAGCTTCCAGATCAGTAAAGGAACCGTCATCTTTAATATTGGGACCCACCGTTTTGGGCTGCATTTTAATTTCCACTCCAAAAATTCTATTCGCGAAAACCTGATCCACCTCTGCGATATAACGCATCAAAAATCCAATCGAATTGGAATCAGGGTGCAATTTATGAGAAACTTGTTCCGGTTTTAAGGATTCGAGCATTTTGTGATAACGGGTGAGTCCGGTTCGGTACATCTTCAAATAATTTTCTGTCGTCTCTGAAATGGTTTCAGCCATGGGTAAATCCTTTTTCAATATTTT
>DATFMK010000437.1:0-8038 GCA_035267005.1 Balneolales bacterium | reverse complement strand
CGAGGTGATTACTTTGGATGGCATTGACCACATCCATCGACGTTAAACCGCGGGCGTATAATTTTTTGGGATAGATCCAGACCCGCATCTCCCGTTGACGCAATCCGGCGACTTCAACATTACCTACACCGCTTACGGTTTGTAACTGTTCCTTCAGTGTTTTATCGGCGTATTGAGAAAGCTTCAGATAGGGGACTTTTCCGGATACCGAAATCCATACAATAGGACTTGATGCAATATCCAGTTTCTGTACGATTGGTGGGTTAATGTCCTTAGGTAAGTTTTGTCTCGCAAGGTTTACTTTGGCCCGAACCTCTTCGGATGCGACATCCGCATTCTTGGAGAGGACAAACTGAACAGCGATATTAGACAGCCCATCATAACTTTGGGATGAGATGGTTTTAATACCACTGATGGTATTGATCTGTTCTTCCAGCGTGTTGGTAACCTCCTGATCCATTACATCCGGACTGGCACCTGGCAGGGTAGTCGTTACTGTTACAACCGGGAATTCAACTTCCGGGAACAGATCGACCCCCATTCTGGAAAAGGCAAGATAACCGAATACCAGAAGGGCCGCCATAATGGTTATGGTCGTTACGGGTCGCTTAATGGAAATATCTGTAATTCGCATGATTAAATATCAAATAGGTTCAATATTCTCTGATGAGATTAATTCTCGTTTTTAACAGCTTTGGCTTTTAACTGACCGGTGGCTTTTAACAATTTCAGATGGGCCACTTTATGCTGGTAAATACTGTTGTAATAGGAAAGTTCTGCCTGTCGTAAAGCCTGACGCGAATCCAGTACGGAAACCTGGTCGAGTGTTCCGTTTCTGTAACCGGCCTGGGCCAACCGTAATCCTTCCTGAGCCTGTTTCAGCGTCATTTTCTGCGCATTTACTGATTGCGCTGCATTCCTGATTCCTAATAACGCGCTGTGAACGTCATATAATATCTGTTCTTTATCATTTAGATAGCTGATTTCCTGCTGACGATATTGAGATTTATTCTGTATGATCGATCCCTCACGATTCAGGTTAAAAATATTCCAGCTTAGTGTTAAACCGGCATTCCAGGCATAACCAAATTTGTAATAATCGGAAGGATTAAAAGGGGATCCGTGTGGATTCGGATTATTGTAATCCTGATTCAAATAAGCACTTACGGTTGGTAAATACTGACTGTATCCGGCAAGCACATTCTGACGCTGCAACCTGACTTGCAATAAGCTGCTGGCTAAATCCGGATTGTTATGGAGAGCAAGTCTCACTTCTTTACCTTCATTCGTAGTAAGCTGGTTATAAACTAATGAGTCTTGCAATTGAACTTCGCTGCTTTGCGAAACGCCCATGAGATTATAAAAAGCAGCTTGCGCCTGTTCCAGATTATTTTTGGATTGAATCATCTGCGTTTTTGCATTGGCGACATCAACTTTCGCTCGTAAAACATTAAAATGAGTAGCTGTTCCAAATTTGGCTTTATTCTGAACATCTTTAAGACTGCTTTTGCTGTAATTCAAAAACTGCTTATTAACATTATATTGCTTTTGGAGCAATAGTAATTGATAATAAGACTGTTCCACACCATACAAAACATTTTGTGAAACATTCTGAACCTGTTTATTAGTCAGAGCTTTATAAAGTTTGGCAGCACGGAGTCCGGCAGCAGCAGAACCATTGATGATTGGCTGTTGAACATGTAATTCAAAGGTATAGGTTTTAAGGGCTCCTGCCTTGAATTTCCTGCCACCTATGTCAAATTCAGCGACTTTATCTAAATGATGAAAGTTACCATTAACCGTGGCTGTAGGAACAACCCCGCCGTATGCCTGCAGGATGCGTCCGTGAGCATAGGTTTTGTTCTCAATAGCTGTTTGAATGTTACGATTATATTGAAGTGCTAATTTTATAGCATCGGTTAGATTCAGTTTTCCTTTAACCACCGGAAGTTCCTGCTGCGAAACCTTGTATTTTGATGGTTTCACCGGTTTTCCCGAAGGCATGGTATCTGCTTTGGCTTTTTGCTGCTTCCAATCGTTATAAGCCTGACTTGCCGAATTTTGCAGATCCTGATTGATGGATTTGGTTGTCATACAACCCTGCAGCATCAAACAAGAAAAGACAATGGTAATAATAGAGTTTAATAATGATTTCATGTGTGTGACTGGTTTGATAAAATTCCGTTCAAAATTATATCAAAAAGATTATTGACATCATTTTTCAGATCTCGTTGAGTATCATGTATTATATATTGAATAGTGATCGATATATTCGAATTCGCGAAAGTGGTCGCGGCAATTTGGGTATCGATTGGCCGAAACATACCGGAGTCGATTCCATCCTGAAACACGTTCGCCAGTTTTTCAATAAATGCTTCATAATTGCTGTCCATATGCCGTTTTTTGTGGATATGGGCTTGATGTTGATTATACATTAAAGCACGAAACGTATTTCGGTAATGATCAAAAAAATCAGTGCTGAAAAAAGCATATTTTTTCAGTTTTTCCACGGGATCGAGGTCACTGTCGAGTATATCCATTAGTCCATTAAACAATGGAGCGAGACTTGAGTCAATTGAAGAACAGATGAGTTCATCTTTATCTTTAAAATGCAAGTAAACAGTCCCTTTTGCGATACCAGCCCGCTGGGCTACTTTGTTCACCGTAAGAGCTTCAACACCGTTTTCTCCTATAAGTTCGAGCACCGCCTCGTGAATATTTTTTTTGGTGAATTCTTCCAGCAAGTGCTTGCGTTTCTCTTTGAGCTTCAGTCTTTTTTTCTTCATTATAACAATTCGGTACTACCGAAATACTTCCATAATTTTATTGAATAGCCAGCCAAAACAACCACTTAGTGTACGGGTGGTCTTCCAAAATGACCGGTTGGTCAAATTAATGACATTTATGTCAATATCAAAATTATTTGTAGTTATTTTATTGTTATTAAGCATAAAAAAATAGTACCCGCTGCTATCGGATCTATAACCGGTTTAGCAATACGTGAGGCCTCAACAAATGTTTCGAATGCAGCGTTTCCTTTTTCATCTTTTTCTCAATTCGTTTGGATATTTTCAATTCAGTATCAATTGTAGATTATCAATGGTCCTAAAATTAGAAGAAAATTGTACGGTTAGGTGTGTTTTTGATCATTCCTTCCTATTATATTGTCGGTGTAAAATTATGAAAGCATGCATTAAGTGAGATGCTTACGAGAAGAGAAAAAATCATTCAATATCATGCTTTTATAAATAGCTAATATTTAATAGAGATAGCCATGAAATTACCATTTGCATTCGCTAAGAGATTCGTAGCTGGAGAAGATTTCTCACAAGCCGTTACCAAAGTCAGAGATATCAATAAATCCGATATTAAAGTGACCATGGATTTATTAGGGGAGAATGTGAGAGATCGGGAAACCGCCGATAATACGGTCAAAAATTATATTAATCTGCTGCATGGGATTAATGATCAAGAGATAAAGTCGAGTATTTCGATTAAACTGACCATGCTGGGATTGGATATCGATCCCAAATATTGCCGGGATAATTTATTTTCCCTTCTGGAAGTTGCCAGAGAAAACGATCAGTTTGTTCGGATCGATATGGAAGGCTCCGATTATACACAGCAAACGATCGATTTGTTCAACGAAGCACATCAGGAATTTGGAAAACATGTCGGTATCGTAATACAGGCCTATCTACATCGATCAAAAAAAGATATTGATGATCTGGCTGAGATAGGAGCCGACGTACGTTTGGTGAAAGGAGCTTACAAAGAACCTGAACGACTTGCTATTCAGAATATGCCGGCTATCAGAGAAGCTTTTGAGGATTACACGAAAGTTCTACTCGAAAAAACACAATTCCCTCGCATTGCCACCCATGATGATGAGCTGATCGAATGGACGAAAAAGTACACTGCGGATAATGGAATTGGGAAGGCCCGGTTTGAATTCCAGATGTTATACGGTCTGCGACAGCAAACTTGTGAAGAGTTAGCTAAACAGGGGTATAATGTACGGATTTATGTCCCATACGGAACGATGTGGCTTCCTTACTACACCCGCCGCCTGAAAGAACGAAAGGAAAATATCTGGTTCGTCCTTTCCACACTTTTCAAAAGCTGATAAGCAATTAGTAATTAGCAATGAATAATGAGTAATTCACGTGAATTCGAAATAAAAAATATTCTTAAAACAACGTTTTGATATGAATATTTCACTTTGAAGATTTCTCCCTCTGGTCTTTTAGGCTTTTAGTGAAGGAATGACGATACTTTTAAATTAAAAGTCCATTAATACTGTCATCCTGAGGGACTCGAGTGATCTTTCAACGGCAAGATGCCTTTTATTAGTAATGAATTGAATAAATGATTATGTGCGCTGATAAATTTCCCCACTATGGTCGAGATGACACCAAAAGGTAAGGTATGATAGTGAAGCTAAAAAAATCACTCAAAGGCGTCATCTCGAACCCGTTTTTTGGGTGAGAGATTTTGTAAACAGTTAATATATAAAAAATGTTTGTTAACCTTAATCGGGTATGGTCGTATCAATTACTAATTGCTCATTATTCATTATTCATTGAAAAAGGTCGGATACAAGAATGTGTGGCCTTTTTTCGTAATAATCAGAAACGTTACTATTATTGAAGCGAATACTGTCAAAATATAGTTTTTCCATTTTCATTGGAGTGATCGCTCTGTTCATTCCACTGGTCCGTAATCTTCATATCGAATCGGCAATCCTGGCTTCGGTAGTCGGTTCCATTTTGGCCGCTTATTGGTCTACAAAGAGAGAGACGGAAAAAAGCGATAAGCAAAGATTATTTGAACTCATTACCATTGTTTATGCCGCTGCTATTCCGCTGTTAATCAATGCCCTGATTAATGGCTGTTTTAGCGTCGACGGACTTGGTTACTGGATTTTTTATCCTTCTTTCAGTATTTATTTTGTTTATAGTATTGGCCGGTATTTTCGAAATACAGGGTTTTCTCATCCATTATTTTGGACATGGATTGTAATTTTATGGGTGGCTGTTGGTGAGTTTCTGATTGAGTTTTATATGCTGCCTCAGGTCTACTTTTATAATCATATCTGGGGTGGCTGGCCCGGACCCATTTATGATGAAGCCGTTCATTTTAGAGTCTCCGTTATTTACTTCCGGTTAATAACGTTTTGTTGGGCGAGTATCTTTTGGCTGCTTCCCGAGTTTTGGAATAGCCGTTTTGCTAAAATGGCGATCGGGGCACTGACTCTGAGTCTGGTTTTGAGTTATGCCAATATGGCTCAAAACCGGATAATTTCTCCCAGAAGTTATATTCAACAGGTTTTAGGTGGGAAGAAAGTCACTAAGCATTTCGACTTTTATTACGACAAGAAATATTACTCAAAATGGGATGTCTATCGCTTCAGCAAACAGGCCGAATTCGATTTCAAACAAATCACTGACAGTTTACAAATCCCACCACCGAAGCAAAAGATACAATGCTACTTTTATGCGAATCCCTGGCAGAAAAAAGAATTGGTCGGGGCCAAATATACGAGTTACGTGCCGGTATGGAGTCCTGTTGATCAGTTACACATCTCAAAGTCTGCGATAAATGATGTTTTAAAACATGAGATGGTTCATGTTCTTGCCAAACAATTCGGTAATCGGTGGATTCACGCAAGCTGGAGCATTGGATTAGTGGAAGGTCTTGCGGTAGCGATAAATAAAGGGGAATCGTCTGTGGCTACATTAAATCAGTTGGTTGCCGCCTCTAAACCTTGGCCGGATACTAAGGAACTTGAAGATGCTTTTTCGTTTGGTGGATTTTATTCGGGAAGGGGAAATGTAAACTATACAACGGCAGGATCTTTCGTCCAATACCTGCTGAAAAATTATTCGGTATCGGATTTTAAAAAAGCGTACAAAACGTCAGATATCAAAAATGCCTATCCGGTTAAAATGAAGCATTTAGTCAGTGCATGGCATAAGGTTTTGAAAAATACTCCGGTCGATTCCGCAGATATTGAAGCCTCCCGGCAGCTTTTTTCCGTTCCATCCCTGTTTGAACGGAAATGTCCGCACACCATCACTCCGATGTATGCCTTATTCGATCAGTACCGGTATAATATGGCCATCAAAGATACGGCAAAAGCGATTCAGGCCTTGCAAAAAGGCTTACACATGCATCCGGAAAATGGTAATTTTTGGGTAAATTGGTCTTATTTGGAATTAAAGAAAAAGCGTCCCGACAGTGTTATTCAACAAGAAATACCAACAGATACTACCACGAGTGGCTCTATCATAAATGTTCGAATTGCCGATGCTTATATGATGGCAGACAGTGTGCAGGCCGCTCAGAAATACTTATCAAAAGCCAAACAATTAAATCGGGGAAAAGATCGCATCGACTGGCTTGCTGAGAGACTTAATTTTCGGGATACCTTGCGGAATTGGCGCGATTATCTGAATATCAACTATCGTCATCATCCGATAACACCGGATTATTTCGATTCTCTTGCTCCAGATAATCGTTTATTGGCGATGCATTTATTGATTCAAAAGGATGACGATCATCATCTTATCGATTATGATCGCACGCTTTTAAAAACGCCATTATCGAAATATAGATTTGATAATTTTCTTGAAGTCGTCAAATACACGGCTCTTAAGAAACATTTTAATTTGGCGGAGGAACTGATTCAAAGAATGGAATCGTTTAAATGGCGGTTACGGGATCAACAGAGGCTGGAATCCATGAAACAATTCGTTTTCTATCTGAAATAATTTTAAGTAGAGACACGCCATGGCAGGTCTCTAAAGTTTGCAGATCATTTAATTGACCATTGATTAATAGCTCTAAATCCTTCTTATTATATATTAGCTATCGTTGGAGACTGAAAGTGTATCACGTTTAATAATCTATAGTTCTGCCAACAAAAATAGTTTTTTTTGAAAGTATTTGAGAATAGAGATGTTCACCTTATTGAATTAAATAAACTATTATGAAGAAGAATATTGTTGAAGCTGTAAATAAACAAATACAAGCCGAGTTCGAATCCGCATACTTATATCTTGCAATGTCCGCTTATTTTGAAACTCAGAATTTAAAGGGATTTGCCCACTGGATGAAAATCCAATGGGAAGAGGAACTTCAACACGCATTGAAGTTTTACAATATGCTCATCGACAGAGATGCAAAAGTGGAATTGATGACGCTGGCAAAACCGGGTAACGATTTTGGTTCACCACAAGAGGTTTTTAAAAGTGCATTGGATCATGAGAAGCAGGTCACCGGTAAAATTAATGATCTTTATGATTTGGCTCTTGAAGAAAAAGATTATCCGCTCCAAAATCTACTGCAGTGGTTCATCGATGAACAAGTCGAAGAAGAAAATAATGCCAGAGATATCGTAGACCAGCTTAAATTGATTGGAGAAAACGGTACCGGTTTATATATACTCGATCGCGAACTCTCTCAACGAACTTCAAGTACGGAAAATCAGCAGTAAAAAAAATGGTAAAGATAAGAACGTGGTTATACGCGTTCTTATCTTATATGTA
Source organism: Balneolales bacterium (assembly GCA_035267005.1). Taxonomy (GTDB): domain Bacteria; phylum Bacteroidota; class Rhodothermia; order Balneolales; family DATFMH01; genus DATFMH01. Next base: position 488 of record DATFMK010000437.1, on the reverse strand, counting down.
ATATGGATAAATATTTTTAATAAGTGCTTTTAAAGCCGGGCGTTAGTTCTTTTCTTCACAGTAAAACCGTTCCCCGGTTTTATCGTTATAATAGATTCGAAATCTTTTTCCGTTACTTGGGTCTATGTTTATTTCCTCGGTTTTCTCAAAGCCTGGGGGTACAGTTGAGCCATGATTTTTTATATATCTTTGTCCCCAGATTAGAGATGCTATTATAATTGATATAAATAGGACAATATAGATGAGGAGAAAAGACATATTTCACTTTTTCTCAATTACGACGGCCGTCCCATAGGCGACGATTTCACTCATATTCTGACCGAGTTCGCTTGAATCAAAACGGGTCATTATGATTGCATTGGCGTTCATAGCCTGAGCATTTATCACAAGACGATCAATGGCTTGTTTACGGGCATCTTCTAACATAGATGTATATTCATGAATTTCACCACCAACCAAACTTCGAAGCCCGGCCATTAATGTCCCAC
>DATFMK010000436.1:0-4448 GCA_035267005.1 Balneolales bacterium | reverse complement strand
GTTCGGGAGATACATTTTGCTGTGATTGACTCTGTGCGTTTTGAGTAGCAACCGGATCAGCACTCGTATTAGATGTATTCTTTTTTTGTGTATGACTACATGCACTAATGCCGAAAATCAATGCCGCTACGATCAGTAAATTATGTATTTTCAAATTTGAGGGGATTTTCATTTTTCTATAATTAGGTAAAGCCATTACGATAACTGGTAGTATAATAAAATTTTGAATGATTCCCTTCGTACTTCTAATTGCTATCCACAGAAAAAGTCAATACGGTAATTATTCAAAATTTCTTTGTATATATAATATTTTATCAACCTATAAATGCTTATAAACTTAAGAGTTCTTCGGATATATCGACTCAGACGAAGATAACTGCATTTAATATCGACTAAATATAATTATATAGACAATAAGTAATATAGTGGTTTTACCTAAGAATATCATCCCGAAATCAGATATACAAAACTACTCAAATATCGTGATGTTCCATATACAACCGAATCGCCCTGCTCACCAATCTCGAATAACACTGATTGGTGAGGTGGGCCAGGGTTTTTATTTCCTTAATCAAATCTTTTTCGAGATAATAACTGACGATTTTTTTATCTGATTTTTCATCGCTCTCATTTAAATTTTGCTCTGACCCATGATTTTCAACGGACTCAGACGCTGAGCGTCCGATAAAATCAAACGCTTTTTGTGAAACGGTCAATTCATGAAATAACGGATCACTTCCCAAACTTCGCTTTTTTGACATCTCAAATACCGTTTATCTCTTTTGAAAGATCCATGTAATCAATTGCACCATAACTCTTCAGATCGTATTCAAATATCGTTTTATGATAACTTGGGGCTTCGGCAAGCGCCACATTATCTCTGATAATAGTTTTGAATACCTTATCTCCAAAGTAGTCTATAATATGACCCAAGACTTCCCGATTCAGATTTTTACGTTTATCATAAAGCGTACAGATAATACCTGAAATTTCAATCTCATCATTCAATCGGTCTTTGACCACCTTTATGACATCAATCAATTTGGATAACCCATGAAGAGCTAAATATTCCGACTGCAGAATAATAAAAATCTCATTGACGGCTGTAAATGCATTTAATGTTAATAGACCCAGATTTGGGGGACAATCCACCAGAACATAATCGTAACCTTCCACCTTATTAAGGATACGTTTCAGCAGATTTTCCCTCGCCGGTTCGTTGGCCAGCTCCAAATCGGCGCCCGATAAATCGATCGATGATGGTAAAATATCGAATCCATTATGATTAATAACCGCCTCGGTCCAATCAACTTGTCCCCGAATCACATTGTAAACGGTTTTTTCCAACCGTTGCGAGTGATTGCGAAGAGAATATGTTAAATTGGCCTGGGGATCGAGATCGATCATCAGGACTTTTTTGCCCAACTTTGACAATCCAGCACCTACATTTATGACAGATGTTGTTTTACCCACACCACCCTTTTGGTTTGCAAATGCTATTTTTTTCATACGATTAAAACGCGTTTTTATATAATTATCTATTGTTTACCAGGATTTATGACAATTTATAACCTTGTCAAAAGTGTACCTCTCACAAAGATCACTCAATTAATAGAGATTAATAGATTAATAATGTTACAAATTGAGTGAAATCTCTTTATGTTAATTAGTTTATTGTTGATCGCACATTCACACTAATCCTATGTCGTACAGTTAAATCTATTGGATTTATGCTACAATAATTGATAAGTCAACGGAATTAGCTTTCTGTTTGCAGTTTGTGAATTTAATCTCCTGCCGTTGTTTAGGGCTTTGACTTTAACTACGGTAGGAGATTGCCACGCTCCCTATATCCAAAAAGACATCTTAAAATACTATCTATGAGTTGTATGAAAATATTCAGTCTATATTTACGGCTCGCAATGACACCCAATACGTTCCCACTTATATCTCGTTCCCAAAGTCCTCTTTGGGAATGACCAGACGGAAGCTCTGCTTCCTTTCAGAAGCCTCCCCCGGTTTTTGCAGAATAGGTCCATCACGAATAAATCATCCGAGACAATGATGAAACGGAGTTTCCCGGTTTGCATTCCCAACGGGACGTTGGGAACGAGGTATGTGTCATTGCGAGCGGAATCTCCGGAGGAGTGTAGCACGGCAATCTCCTTCCGTTGCTTAGGGCTTTGACTTTAACCTCGGTAGGAGATTGCCACGCTCCCTATATCCCAAAAGACATCTTAAAATACCATCTATGAGTTGTATGAAAATATTCCGTCTAAATTTACGGCTCGCAATGACACCCCATACGTTCCCACTTATATCTCGTTCCCAAAGTCCTCTTTGGGGATGACCAGCCGGAAGCTCTGCTTCCTTTCAGAATCCCCCCCGGATTTTGCAGAATAGGTCCATCACAAATAAATCATCCGAGACAATGATGAAACGGAGTTTCCCGGTTTGCATTCCCAACGGGACGTTGGGAACGAGGTATGTGTCATTGCGAGCAGAATCTTCGGAGGAGTGTAGCACGGCAATCTTCTGCCGTTGTTAAGGGCTTTGACTTTAACTCCGGTAGGAGAGTACTACACGAAATATTTCATAAATAAGATTGATATTACATTTTTCAATGAGCAATCATTATTCTACTTGGATAAAATTTTCTCCGAATCTAAAGCTTCATTCACCACTGTTTCTCCAATGATCTCAGTTGCTCTTTCATAGGCTTCCTTGGGTCGGTTTTGTTCCAGCAATTCGAGTATATCCGAATCAATCAGTTCATACCACAATTTTTTCCTTTCAGAAAACGTGGAATAATGTCTGGACATGGGCTTTCTTAACGATTTGGTTAAATTCAGGAATTGTTCATACTCCTCACCAAATTCACGTTCGAAACGTTGCCTGAGACGAACGGCCAGCGCCGGAGCCGCTCCGCTTGTTGATATGGAAATATTAAGATTACCCCGATTGACGATTGAACCAAAGGTAAATGTACAATGCGCGGCATCATCCATAACATTCACCAGGATACCTTTATTTTCAGCTTCTTTGTAGACCCGCTCATTGGTATCATCATGGTAATCTGCCACAATAACCAGAAAAGCGCCGTCTAAATCACCTTCCTGAAAGTTTCGTTTAATCCATCGAATTTTACCGCTATTTGCATGATGCAACAGAAGGTCGGTAACCGTTGGATTGATTATGGTGATATTGGCATCCCGTTGCAATAATTCACCGGCTTTCCGCTCGGCTTCCCGGTTCCCGCCTATGATAACGGTCTTCTTCTCATTTAGTCGATTTAAAAATATAGGATAAACCTTCATTTAAAATTAGTAATTAGTAATGGATAATTAACAGTTAAAAAACTCTGCGAAACCTCTGTGGTTCAACTATTTATCATTATCTTGAGTAGGCAAATGAATGCCACATTCCATTTTAGCCATTCCCGGCCATCGACCGGCACGCTCATCATCTGAAAAGACCGGATGGGTACATGGCACACAACCAATACTCGGATAACCATCATCATGCAATGGATTATACGGTAATTCATGAATCGTCACATATGCCCAGACTTCTTCGCTTGTCCATGTCGCAAGCGGATTCACTTTCACCACTTCATTTTGCGGATCCCATTCAAATAACTGGGTGTTTTTTCGGCTCTCCGATTGAGATCTCCGTACTCCGGTTATCCAGACATCCTTATCTCTCAGATACCATTTCAACGGTAATACTTTTCGAAGGTAGCAGCATTTATTGGGATTGGTCTCCCACAGTTTACTGCCATATTCTTTTTCCTGTTCATCGAGCGACAGAGAAGTGCTCACTTTGATAAACCCACAATTAAACCGATCCTGAAGCTGATCGCGTAATTCATAAGTTTCAGGGAAAAAAAGATGGGTGTCGAGATAGAAGACCGGAATTCCCAAATGGGCTTTATGTAACAGATCTATTAATACGATACCAGAGGGACCAAAACCTGTCCCCAAAACTGCTCTTTCTCCTTTTTCAGACCACAACCATTTAAGAATATCCGACGGCACTGAATCAGCAAAATGTCTGTTCAGAGATTTTATATCATTCAAATTCAATTTTTCCATATTAGATCAGATATATTTGGCTTAATTATATTAGTCCATTGATATCACTTCTGTCAGGCGATCGGAGAATATTTCAGTCTTAGGTTCAAACCAATCAAGCACATAACTTAAGGAAACAACTTCTCCGATCACAATAGTAGCCGGCGTTTCTATATGCTTTGCTTTAACTGCAATATTCCCGAGCGTTCCGATCACTTTTTTTTGTAATTGTTGCGAAGCTTTTTCAATAACCGCAACGGGGGTCGATTTGGATTTACCGTGAAGGATCAGATTCTCGGCAATTTGCGATAACCGGCGAACTCCCATCAGAATAACCAGTGTTTCGCAATTAGCAAGGCATTTCCATCTTTGGGG
>DATFMK010000435.1:0-3241 GCA_035267005.1 Balneolales bacterium | reverse complement strand
GCACCGAAAGAATATGCGAAAATGGTAATTCCATTAAGTATAGGAATTGATATGCCGCGCCGCCGCTTGCTTTACGATTTGGTAGATCTTCATTATACGCGCAATGATGTCGAATTTACGCGTGGTAAATTCCGGGTCAGGGGAGATGTCGTGGATCTGTATCCGGCTTATGAAGATGAAGCCCTGCGCATCACCTTTTGGGGAGATGAAATTGATGAGCTTGTGAAGTTCGATCCGGTTTCCGGGGATGAAATTGAGAATTTGGATGAATACACGATCTATCCGGCTTCGCACTTCGTTACGACCAAAGACCGGCTTAAGTATTCAATTGATAAAATTCGTGATGAATTACAGGATCGCATTCGCTTTCTGGAAAGTGAGGCAAAATTCCTGGAAGCTAAACGGCTGGAACAACGAACGCTTTTTGATATCGAGATGATGCAGGAAGTCGGGTATTGTGCCGGTATTGAGAACTATTCGTTATATCTATCGGATCGAGAGCCCGGTCAGCGTCCATACTGTTTACTTGATTATTTTCCTGACGATTATTTATTGGTTGTAGATGAAAGTCACCAGACGGTTCCGCAAATTCACGCTATGTACGGGGGAGACCGATCCCGTAAAACAGCATTAGTCGAACATGGATTTCGTTTACCATCTGCTTTGGACAACCGTCCGCTGACGTTTGAAGAATGGGAAACAATGACCAATCAATGCATTTTTGTGAGCGCGACACCCTCGGATTATGAGTTGGAAAAAAGTGAAGGAATCGTCGTCGAACAGATTATTCGTCCAACCGGACTTATGGAACCGGAAATCGAGGTGCGTCCGCTGACCAATCAGATTGATGATCTCATCGATGAGATGCAGGATCGTATCAAGAAAAAAGAGCGTGTGCTGGTATTGGCATTGACGAAACGAATGAGTGAAGAACTCTCCGAATATCTGCGTAATCTGGGGATAAAAGCGGCCTACATGCACAGCGAACTGGATGCGTTACAGCGTGTAGAAGTATTGTATCGTTATCGAAAGGGCGATTTTGATGTCCTTGTTGGGATTAACCTGTTGCGGGAAGGTATCGACATTCCCGAATTGGGATTGGTAGCTATTTTGGATGCGGATAAAGAAGGTTTTCTGCGTTCTGAGACCTCTTTATTTCAAATCGCCGGACGTGCTGCCCGTAACGTAAAAGGGAAATGCATTTTCTATGCGGATAAAATTACCGATAGTATGCGAAAAGTGATCGAGGAGACCGAAAGAAGACGGGTCATTCAGGAAGAGTACAATAAAAAACACAATATAACTCCACAGACTGTGAAAAAGGCAATTAAGCCGATGGTTGATCCTTCGCTTATTTCCAATAAAAATGTCAGTTTTGATGAAAAACCTGAAGAAGAGCCACTGGAAATGATCAAGTTAGCTGCTGATGATGAAATCCACTATAAACCGAATCCTGCCATGAAAGAAGTGGTTTTCGAAGATAAGGAAAAATTTCTGGATTACCTGCATGAAGCCATGGCTACCGCCGCCCACAATCTCGAATACGAGGAAGCCGCAAGAATTCGTGATCAGATTGAATCGTTGAAGAAAGAGTTGTAGTGTGTGTAGTTTGATTGTTGTTTGAAGTTGGTTGTAAGTTGTTGGAATGATCCAAAATGACCAACTACCAACAACCTGCAACTATCAACACTTCCTATAAACTCTTATATTATGAGGGTTCAAAATAATTATTAATGATGAAGTTCTAGATGAGTACTTATTCGTACCTGAAAAATTTTCTTAGAGATAAAAATGTCGCTTCGGTAACTCCGACTTCTCAGAAATGTGTGAAGCATGTCTGTAAAAATATAATATTTCAAAACGATAATATTATCATTGAATACGGACCGGGGACCGGGGTATTTTCAAAATATTTACTATCCAAATTAACAAAGGATTCCCGCCTTCTTTTATTGGAAACGAATCCCGATTTTGTTGAGCAATTAAAACAGATCAGGGATCCGCGCCTGGAAGTTTATCACGAGAGTGTTGAAAATGTGATGGATGTTGTCGGTTCAAGAATGAAAGGAAAAGTCGATTATATTATATCCGGAATTCCATTTTCATTTCTGGATGAAACGGTGAAAAACAAGATATTGAAACACAGCGCAGAACTTTTAAAAAAAGGCGGCAAATTCCTGGCATATCAAACATCCGGACATTTAAAAGACCCGCTTCGAAAAGTTTTCGGAAATTTAGACACGGAGTTCGAGATCCTGAATATCCCCCCGATGTTGATTTATGAAGCGGTGAAGCGGTGATTGTGATAATATGACGATAGACCCACGAGGCTGTGAAAAAAAATAAGTCAAATTCAATTGCCTTAAATAATTTAGGTGCTTCGCTCAATTTCGTTCTACTTACCCACTCTCAATCTCCCGAAAGTATGCGGGACAAGTTCTCCCTTTCACGGATAAACCCGCGACAGGGAGAGAGGCTCTTCAACAAAATTTAAAAACAATTAAAAAATTAAGGTGCTTCGTCGCTTACATTGTTTTTTTTCACAACCTCCCACGTTCATTGTATTAAGAAAAGTAAAAAGGTTTTCATCGATGGGCTCCACCTACAGGGGGGGGGCATCTACTTTAGACAATAAACAAACAATTTTTTGGAATAATATTCCATCGCTTAACACCTGTATGTCGTCAGTGGTCAATCGTCCGTCGTCTAAGCATCATTTCAAATCAAAAAGCAGGATTTCACTTTCTTCATTGGCCTGGAATTCCAGTTTGGTCTCGGCTGAGATAGCGGCTCCATCACTTTCCGAGAGTGTTCCTCCATTTAAAACCACTTTTCCACGCATAACCTGAACCCAGGCATGTCGGCCAATATCCAAATTATAGGTCCGGCTGTTACCTTTTTCAATGATCGTGGCCCAGATCTTTACATCCTGATGGATGGTCAGTGCGCTGTCTTTTCCTTCCGGAGAAGCAAAAAGCAGCCAGTCGCCTCGTTTTTCATCAGCTGTAAAATGCTTTTGCTCATAACTGGGGGTGAGTCCATTTTCCTTAGGTAAAATCCAAATCTGATAAAAATGGACGAGTTCGTCTCGCGAAGGATTGAATTCGCTGTGTTCCACACCGGTCCCGGCTGTCATACGTTGAACATCATCGTATTTGATAGTCGATTCATTTCCCATGCTGTCTTGGTGGGCGAGCTGACCCTCCAATACATACGTAATGATTTCCATATTTTGATGTGG
>DATFMK010000434.1:0-5194 GCA_035267005.1 Balneolales bacterium | reverse complement strand
ATTGATCGTGACGTCACCGCTCGTAAACAGTCAGAGGAGGCATTGCAAAAAGCGCATGATAAACTCAAGAAACGAACCATAGAACTGGAAATCAAGAGAAAAGGTCTCGAAGAACTCAATACGGCCATGAGAGTTTTATTAAAAAAAAGGGAAATGGACAAAACAAAAATGGAAGAATATGTCCTGGCCAATATAACAAAACTTATTGAACCATATTTTAAAAAAATCAAAAAAACCGGGCTGAGTGATCAACAGAAAGGTTTATTGAGAATTCTTGAGTCGAATTTAAACGAAATTATCTCTCCATTTACGCAAGAAATTTCCCTGAAACATTTCAACCTGACACCTACAGAGATTCAAATTGCAAACCAAATAAGACATGGCTATACCACTAAAAAGATAGCAGCGTTTATGAAGGTATCTCCGAGGACCGTCGAAACTCACAGAAAAAATATACGAAGAAAAATTGGCCTGGAAGGAAAGAAAGCAAATCTCAGATCTCATCTCTTGTCCTTCAGTTGAATGTGAATTACAAATTCGAATACAGTAAGTAACGATAGATAGTTATGGGTCTTTTTTGATTTATAAGAGATTGGAGGATGAACTAATGGCCGCTAAACCAACCTATGAAGAATTGGAATTAAAGGTCGAAGAGTTAGAGAGAAAAGCCAAAAAGCTCACGAGGACCGAGGAGAAACTAAAGCGAAAAATTACAGAGCTCAATTCTTTCATAAATAACGTTCCTGACATGGCCTGGCTCAAGGACAGAAAGTCCCGTTTTATAGCAGTCAACAAAACATTTGGTGAGGCTGTGGGAATGACCCCGGGATCTCTGATCAATAAGACCTGTGAAGTATGTTTTGGAAAAGAAGCGGCGAAAAAATTCCGGGAAGATGACCAAGAGGTAATGAAAGGGAAAAAACAGGTCACAATTGTAGAGAAAATAAAAAATTCAAAAAAGAATGAGGAAGTTTGGCTTGAAACAATAAAATCTCCGATATTCAATGAATCAGGAAAAGTTTCAGGCACAGTAGGTATAGCACGCGATATCACCCGTCGCAAACAGACAGAGAAGGAGGTGCAGGATAGCGAAAAAAGATTTAGATTGATATTCGAAAACTCATCAGACGGGATAATTGTTGCCGATCCTGAAACCATGAAATTCATTTATGTCAATCCAGCAATATGCAAAATATTGGGCTACACAGAAGAGGAGTTAACACAAATGGGGGTGGTTGACATTCACCCTAAAGAATCGCTTGAACATGTCGTTTCCGAGTTTAAGGCTCAAGCAAGGGGAAAAAAACTCCTGGCAGCGAATATTCCATTTCTAAAGAAGAATGAAAAAATAATATATATGGATACCAATTCTTCTATAGTCAGAATAGGCCAAGAAATCAGAATCATGGGTGTATTTAGAGATGTAACCGAGCGTAAGCTAGCAGAGAAAGCTCTGATGGAAAGTGAGAAGCGTTATCGTGCTGTGGTGGAGAGTCAAACTGAAATGATCTGTCGCTTTCTACCAGACGGAACACTTACTTTTGTTAACGAAGCCTATTGTCGATATTTCGGCAAGAGTCGTAAAGAGTTGATCGGGCAAAACTTCGTGTTTTTAATCCTTGAAGACGACAGAAAAAAAGTGCTGAAAAATATAGTCTCTCTTAATCAAAATAATCCTGTAATGACCCATGAATACCAAGTTGTAAATTCAAATGGAGAGATATGTTGGCACAGGTGGAATAACAGGGCAATATTTGATGATCAGAATAAACTGTTGGAATTTCAATCGGTGGGTTTGGATATTACCGAACGCGTTCGGGCCGAAAAAGCGCTGATGGAAAGTAAGGAGAGTTACCGGCGTTTGGTGGAAACGATGAATGATGGGCTTGGAATACAAGACGAAAAAGGAACGATAACCTACGTCAATAGTAAGTTTGGCCAAATGTTGGGTTATAAACCAGAAAATCTTATTGGAAAACCGGTATCAGACTTCCTTGATGATAGAAACAAACAAATATTGAAAAACCAAATCTCCATAAGAAAAAAAGGTGACGTGTTACCTTATGAAATTGAATGGATATCTAAGGGTGGGAAAAATATTTCTACAATGATGTCTCCGCAGGCTATTTTTGATGAAAAAAGACAATTCAAGGGCAGTTTTTCTGTAATTACTGATATTTCAAGTCTCAAGCAGGTCGAGGAGGAGCTAAGTAAAAGCGAGGAGCGTTATCGGTCACTTGCGGAAAACAGCCAGATAGGTTTTTGGCAAATAACTATGGACGGTCACACCTTGTATATAAATCCGGCCATGTGCAGTATGCTCGAGATTGAAAATCCTGAAGAGCTTCATGGAATGACCTATGATTCTTTTTTCGATGAGAAGAATCAGCAAATTATTAAACGCGAACTCACCAAACGTGAAAAGGGTATAAGCTCAAGCTATGAAGTCGAGCTCATAGGTAAAAAAGGCACAAAACGCAACGTGATAATTTCTGGGGCAACCTTATTTTTATCCGATAATAATATTCACAGCACTATCGGTACGATCACAGATATTACGGATCAAAAAAAAGCTGAAAAGGCACTGATGAAAGCTCACGATGAACTTGAAAAGCGCGTGGAGGAACGCACCAAAGAGTTGGAAATCCAGAAAAGTAGTTTAGAGGAAACCAATATTGCTATGCAGGTTTTGTTGGAAAAAAGGGAGGAAGATAAAAAAGAAATGGAAGATAATGTATTGACGAATGTAAAAGAAATGATAGCGCCATATGTTAAAAAATTAAAAAAAATTAAATTAAATGATCAACAGAATGCTATTTTGAATATTGTAGAGTCCAATCTTAACGAAATTATTTCACCATTTTCTCGTAAAATGTCTTCGAAATATTTAAACCTGACGCCCACAGAAATCCACGTAGCAAATCTAATACGCCATGGCATCAATTCCAAAGAGATTGCAGAGCTTATGGGGTTATCGCCCCAGACAATTTACAATCATAGGAAAAACATTCGGAAAAAGTTTGGATTAGAAAATAAGAGAACAAACCTCAGATCTCATCTTTTATCTATCTATTGATCTTTAGCAAGGAGTTCATTTTCCGTTCACCTTAATCCACCGGGCCAATAATTGGTATTTTTTATCCGTATTGTTTAGCATAATTTCGACTATTGACATTTGTGTTTTTAACCAATAGTGTATATAATGTTTTTTTGCTTTTAGACTCACATTTTCTTTTATAAAAAGCCCCGGTTTTTTCTGAGTTGGATTTGGCAAGATGTCCTATCCTGTTGCCGGTTATCCTAATCTTGGAGCATGAAAACAGTGGCGTCTGAAAATCAGAAAAATCTCTATGTATCAGCCGATATAAAATTCTACATCGTCGGTTCAAGGCGGCTGGAAAATGACATGATAGCCTCGTGCTTGAAAAGCAAAACTGGGCAAGAATGCTTTTTGTTCGAAGATATTAATCGCATTCCGGTCGGTGGTCAGAAAGATCGTGGCAAACAGAGACTCGTGTTCTATTGCTGTCATGGAAAAGATGTGGCGCAAATTTTAGCTGAAATAGAAGGTTATACAAAAAAGAAAGAACCTGGAAACAATATCGTTTTATTCAATGTATCCAAAGATATGTCGTTTGAGGAGAAATTCGTATCAAAGGGGATAAAGGGGTTTTTTTATGTGCATGATCCATTGGATATTTTCTTGAAAGGTATTGGGGCTGTCCTCGACGGAAAATTATGGCTTTCCAGAGATATTATGGCCAGATTTATTCTTGAGAGCAACAATAAAGACAAATCATTTAAGAAAGACAGCGATAATCTAACCGAAAGGCAGATTGAAATACTCGCCATGATTGCCGTTGGAGCAACAAACGACGAGATTGCTGACAAACTGTTTGTTAGTCCTCATACGGTGAAGACCCACCTTTATAGAATCTTCAAAAAAATCAACGTCCCCAATCGTGTCCAGGCAGCCCTCTGGGCCGCCAAGAATTTGTAGAACCAGCCGTTTCACGCCTTTCTCCACCACTAGACATCCATTCAGTTATTCAACCATTCACTTTTTGGGCCCTATTTCTTAACGCAGCTTGAAATTTGCATTTTATTAAAAAATGTTATACGTTTCTTTAATAAATGAGGAAAAACTTACCAAGCCCTAAAAATCGATATATGAAGGCAGATTTTGGAATAATGATAAATAATCATATAGAAAAGATTAAAAATTCTTTATTTGCAATTGCTCCGGGAATCTTCAGCAAACACCCTGTATTGTTTGCTTACCTTTACGGAAGTTATGCCACTGGAATTGTGCACCCTTTCAGCGATCTTGATATTGGCATCTATATTGAGAAAGTGCCGGATAGAAAGTATTTGGAACTCGAACTGTCTTTATCTCTGGAAATAGATGCCGGTGTGGAAACTTCAATAGCCTCTGAGGTCCGCATTATAAATAATCTTCCGCTTGTGATATTAGGGAAAATGATTACAGAGGGCGCTTTAATATATTCAAGAGATGAGGTTGTCCGGGTCGATTTTGAGACTTCTGTTCGAAGTGCATATTTTGATTTTTTGCCCGTTATTCAAAACTATCATCGCACATACATAGAAACTTTTCGGTAATACAAGCGTCGCAGGAGAAGATCATGGTTTCGTTTGAAAAAGTTGTTCATAAATTTCAACAGTTAGATGAATATCTCAAAATTTTAGAAAAGATTTCCAAAACACCTAAAGAAACTTTTTTAATTGATAAAATATTGATAGGTAGTGCTAAGTATTATCTTCAAGTCAGCATTGAGTGTTGTCTGGATGTTGCCAACCATATCATTGCATCTGAAAAGTTACGAGCGCCAAGAGATTATTCCGATTCGTTCCTTGTCATTCAAGAGGAAGGGCTCATTTCATCTGAGCTTGGAGATAAATTGCGCCAAATGGCAAAATTTAGGAATCGGCTTGTTCATCTATATGCAGAAATAGATAATATTAATGTTTACGAATATATAAAAGGGGAGCTTAAAGATATAGAAGAATTTAAGTCGATAATCATTAAACAGTATAGCATTTGATTTGAAACACTTTGATTTCAAAAGACAACTATTACCTAACCCCAGCCTGATCCTTGTGTCGGAACGTAGTGAAGGTGATAAACGGTCAATCTATCTGCTTTATCATCTATCTAATTTGATAATACAACAGG
>DATFMK010000433.1:0-16888 GCA_035267005.1 Balneolales bacterium | reverse complement strand
TTCCGGCAACTGGTTAGGCTTTACCGGACAGGATTGGGTACCTGAAGGCTTCCTGCGAAAGGTTTCAAAGAACATAATCGTTAATCCCCCTTTCATGGGCTTAACTTGGCGCAATAACCCGGATTATTCACCAAGAAATTTAGTCGTGTCCCGAAAGCGTTCGAGATAAAAATGCGCATGAAATGCACCCTCGTGCCTTGATTAAGCATTATTAATTTCAACGCAGAGCACGGCAACATTTCGCAGCTCTTTTTAATGTCCTCAAATTTGAAGAGATCGTTATTATTTACAAGGTATTGTTTTTTAATTTGATATGTATTGTTTCTTATAGCTTACGTGAATAATTCGGGTTAAGGTGCCTTGTCACTTCATTGTTATTTTTTCACAGGCTCAACGGATAGTTGCCGTTTTAAATCTTATAAATAGTTCGTATTACGAATTACTATTTTATATACCCTTTTTTAAGCCAGAAATGTAATTCTAAACATCAAAACAGCCAACGTCTTTAGTATACCTTCAACAGTCTAATCTCTAACACCATCATTTCAATCTGAACTCAGGATTTGAAATGTTTCTGAATTCGTCGATTCATGAGACGTTTATATCCTTCATACTCATCCTTTTTGGCTTTGAATTCGAATACATCGTCATCTTTTTCACAATGAATTAAATACCGATTAGCTGAATCGGTTCGACTAATCGTAACTTCAATATCTCCCAAATTATATGTTTCAATAACTGCACTCATCCTGCTGTTTATTACTTCTGATTATTTTTTTGTCATTTTTATAACATAAATAAATTGACAATCATTTTTTCGAGTTTAAAATAAGAACCTGTCACCGGCCATATGATATTTAAATTTCAGGTCACCTTTTATCGTATAAACTATACCCATAACAGGTGACCTGACACCTTACAATAAAAGCGCTTCACTTTTTTCCTTAACACTTTGTAATTAAAAATCTTACAGGGTAATATATTAAAACAGTCTTTTAAAAAAACAATTTTACCAAAACATTCGACAAAAAATGCTAACTCAAATAAATAGGAGTTACTTGTCTTAATTTAAGATTCTTTTTATTGTCTAAGTAAGATTGTTCATCAGGTAGGACCTGCACTAAACAAATGGATGTTGTTTGTGCAGGCCGTACGTAGTGTAGTCAAGAGAATGTGGTTTGTTTTGGAAAGCAAACAGAAAATACCACATGAAAATAAAGGCATGGAAACAATGAATTTAGGCCTGGTTAGTAATCATATACGGGAAACGTCCTTTACCCATTCGCAAAACAATTCCCTCTTTGCTGATCTTAAGCCCCCACTCACAGACGCCGATGCTTTTGTAGAAGCCTATCGCTGTCTGGAATGCGGTGGTCCTTATGCGGAGGCACCGTGTACGGTCTCCTGCCCTGCTAACGTCGATATACCCGGATTTGTATCAGCTATTGCCAGAGGTGATAATTTTAGTGCGGCCGAAACAATTTATGCTGAAAATATTCTGGGTTCAAGTTGTGCACGGGTATGTCCCGTCGAGATGTTATGTGAGGGTTCTTGCGTATTGGAAGAAGAAGGAAGACGACCGGTCGATATCGGTCGCTTGCAACGCTATGCAACCGATATCGCTCTTAAAAACGGATATCGTCATAAAAAAGCTACAAAAACAAATTCGAAAAATATTAGTGTTATCGGTGCTGGTCCGGCAGGATTATCCTGTGCAGCAGAATTAGCCCGTAAAGGTTACAAAGTAACTGTTTATGACGAACGTAAAGATTTTGGTGGATTGGTTCGATATGCGATAGCACCTTACAGAATTGTAAATAATCCACTTCCTGAAGAAACAGCGATGATTGCCGATTTGGGAGTTCAATTTAACATGCAAACTCCAATCGACACCAAAGAGAAATTGAAAAAAATCACTGAGGAATCAGATGCCGTATTTCTTGGCATCGGTTTAGGTCAGGATGTCGATGTTAATTATCCTGGCGAGGATTTACCGGGTGTTTGGCAATCACTTGACTTTATAGAAGCTATTAAAACAGGAAATCTTCCTAAAGTGGGACATAAAGTGGCGGTGATCGGTGGTGGAAACACGGCAATCGATGTAGCTCGCGAAGCTGCCCGACTTGGCGCGAAAGAAGTCACCATGATTTACCGCAGAACCGAAGCTGAAATGCCCGCTTATCCACATGAAATTGTGGAGGCACGGGAAGAAGGAATCCATTTTCAATTCCTGACGAATCCTATCCGGTTCATTGGAGATGCTCGTCTGGAAGCTATGGAATGCCATTATATGCGTTTAGGCGAACCTGACAGCTCCGGTCGTCCTCATCCCGAAAAAGTATCCGGTACAGAATTTAAAATTCCTGTTGATACGGTTATCAAAGCCATTGGACAACAAAAGCGTAAAACATTCCTTAGTTGGATCGATAATCTCGAAGATGATTGGGGATTAATAAAAATCGATCAAAAAACCGGACAAACCACAAATCAAAAATATTTTGCTGGTGGCGATGCCCTGAATGGTGGCGCAACAGTCGTTGAAGCCATCCGTGACGGTAAAACCGCTGCTAATGGAATTGATCAATATCTGAAAGGAAATGCGTAATGAGAGAAATTAGATGGCACGGACGTGGTGGACAGGGTGCCAAAACCGTCTCTCAGCTATTGGCTATGGCTTTGCTGGAAGCTGGTGATTACGTTCAGGCTTTTCCAGAATATGGTCCCGAACGAAGTGGAGCACCTGTTCAGGCATACACGAGAAGTGATGAAAAAATCATTAGACGTCATTGTGGAGTTACCGATCCGGACATTATTGTTGTCCTTGATGCCACTTTAATGAACGAATTAAATGTGACGGCAGGACTCAAGCCTGACGGATTAGCACTCATCAATACAAAAGCGACTCCCGAACAATTGGCCGAACGTTTGAATTATGAAGGCCGCGTTATCTGCTTCAATGCCGAAGAAGTGGCTCGTAAAGCCAATGTGAAATATGCCAATGTAGTAATGGTTGGAGCGCTCGCCGCTCTGATGGGAGAACCCTCACTCGAGATCCTCAAATCCACAGCTAAAAAAATGCTGGGTAAAAAACTACCTGAAAAAGTTGTTAAAAATAATCTCGAGGCAATCGAATTGGGTTATCAAAATGTTTTAGATACATCTAACAGGAGTATGTATGCCTGATTTAAAGAAATTTCAAGAATTGCCAGTCGGTGGTACCGTAGTATGGGATCAAACAGTGCAACCCAAAACAGGTGGCTGGCGGACCGGTTTGAAACCGACCGTCGACCTGTCAAAGTGTGTAAATTGCCTGCTGTGTTGGGTTAATTGCCCCGATACTGCCGTCCTGGCTGATAAAACAACCTTCAAAGGGTTTAATTACGATTATTGTAAAGGCTGTCAATTATGTGCTGAAGTTTGTCCGACCGATGCGATTGAAATGGTTGACGAATCAGAACAAGTTCCGGCACTTGGAAGAATAGGAGGTGAAAAATATGGAAACAACGATTGAATCACCATCAGTAGCTAAAAAGAAAATTCGTTACCACCTTCTTACCGGTGCTGAAGCCGCTGCGACAGCCATGCAGCAAGTGAATCCGGATGTGGTATCGGTTTATCCGATCACTCCGCAAACTCCAATCATCCAGACATTTTCCAAATATGTAGCGAATGGTAAAGCTACAACCGAAATTATAAATGTCGAATCGGAACACTCGGCTATGAGTGCCGCTGTGGGTGCCGCAACAGCCGGAGCGCGTACCATGACGGCAACAGCTTCACAAGGCTTAGCCCTGATGATAGAAGTGGTTTATATCGCTTCCTCTATGCGTTTGCCGATTGTCATGGCTATTGGAAACCGCGCGTTATCCGGACCTATTAATATCCACTGTGATCACTCCGATTCCATGTTAGCACGTGATTCCGGTGCCGTTCAGATTTTTGTTGAAAACGCACAGGAAGCGTACGATTTCATGGTTATGGCTTCACGTTTAGCTGAGCACGAAAAAGTGTTATTGCCGGTTATGATCTGTCAGGATGGATTTACCATTACGCACACCGCCGAACCTGTTTTGACGCTCGATGATAATATCGTGAAAGATTTTGTTGGTGATTATCAAATACCTTATCCGCTGCTTAACCTTGATAAAGTAACAACTCAGGGTCCGTTTGATATGCCGGATTACTATTTTGAGCATAAACGTCAGCAACAAGAAGCAATGGAAGCTTTTCCAGATGCTTTGGAAAAGATCACCGAGGAATATGCCAAAATCACCAATCGCAGTTATTCAGCACTTGATACTTATAAATTGAACGATGCGGAACGTGCGATCGTAGCTCTTGGATCGACGGCCGGTACAGTTAAAGATATTGTGGATGATTTACGAGAAAAAGGAGAAAAAGTCGGAGTACTAAAAATTCGCTCTTTCCGTCCATTTCCAGACCAAAAAGTGCGGGAAATATTATCCAGTTTGAAATCTGTAGCTGTTTTTGACCGTGCGATGTCTTTTGGCAGTCACGGACCACTTTTCAGTGAAGTTTCCAGATCATTATATGGAACGGATACTAAGCTAAGCAATTACATATATGGTCTTGGTGGTCGTGATTTATTCCCCAAAGATATCATAAAAGTATTTGAAGAATTAAAACAACCAAGTCCACAAAATGATATGAACTATATCGGACTTAGATCATAGGTTATTTGTCATTTTCTGCAGGAGAAATTAACATGCCGAATATTAAAACATTAGCATTAAACGAATCACGGGAAATGAGATTTCGTGGTGGCCACTCCCTATGTCAGGGATGCGGGATTCCCATCGTTGTCCGTACCGTGTTAAATAGTATTGATACACCGGTCGTTGTTATCAATGCTACGGGTTGTCTGGAAGTTGCCACAACCCGTTATCCAACAACGGCCTGGAATGTCCCCTGGCTGCACGTGGCATTTGAGAATGCCTCAGCCGCGGCAAGCGGGGTCGAAACGGCGTTTCGGGCACTTATAAAAAGAGGTGCGTTACCCGATGATAAACCCATCACCTTCGTAACATTTGGAGGAGACGGCGGAACCTATGATATCGGACTTCAGTCATTATCCGGTGCATTGGAACGCGGCCATAGATTCCTTTATGTCTGTTACGATAACGAAGCTTACATGAATACCGGTATTCAACGTTCGAGTGCCACTCCGTTCGGAGCGGATACTACAACGAGTCCGGCCGGTACCGTGAGTTTTGGAAAAGCACAACAACGAAAAGATTTAACGGCTATAGCCATAGCTCATCATATTCCTTACATAGGTCAGTCAGCCATTTCACATTGGCAGGATCTGAGTAACAAAGTTAAGTTCGCCACCACAAACATGGAAGGGCCTGCTTTTCTTAACGTACTCTCTACCTGTCAGCTTGGATGGAGACATGAGCCTAAAGATGCGATTTCAATTGCTCGTTTGGCAGTTGAAACCCGCTTCTGGCCACTTTATGAAGTCATCGACGGACATTATCGTCTCACACATGAGCCTCTTGATAATATACCCATTGAAAACTGGCTACGCTTGCAAGGACGCTTTAAACATCTGTTTAAACCTGAAAACAAAGGTTTACTAAATGAGATACAAACGCATGTCGATAAAGAATGGCAAAGGATTTATGATCTTTGCGAATCAGATAAGCCCTATTTCAAAGCATTAGAACAATCGAATCAACAACTAAAAATAAATCCTTCTTATGCTTGATAATATTAAGAGATATGAACAAGGTGATGCGGCTTTGCTGGTGAAACGTGAGTGGTGTAAAGGCTGCAATATATGTGTTGAAGCATGCCCCAGTGATATTCTTACACTCGACGATGCCGACAAAATTAAAGTTACCGACATGTCAAAATGTGTGTTTTGCGGTATCTGCGCTGCCCGTTGTCCGGATTTTTGCATCACACTGGAGCGACCTGAATCAAATTTAATAAGTAATAATTCTTATGAAACTTATACAAGGAAATGAAGCTTGTGCGCTCGGAGCTATCGATGCCGGGTGCACTTTTTATGCCGGCTATCCAATAACACCTGCTTCAGAAATAATGGAATGGATGGCCCGGCTTCTACCCCAAAAGAATGGTACATTCATACAGATGGAAGATGAAATCGGATCGATAGCCGCTATTATTGGCGCATCATGGTCCGGCGCAAAAACTATGACAGCAACATCGGGTCCCGGTTTTTCGCTTATGCAGGAAAATCTCGGATATGCTTCGATGACCGAAACCCCATGTGTCATTGTTAATTCACAACGTGGTGGTCCGAGTACCGGATTACCAACC
Source organism: Balneolales bacterium (assembly GCA_035267005.1). Taxonomy (GTDB): domain Bacteria; phylum Bacteroidota; class Rhodothermia; order Balneolales; family DATFMH01; genus DATFMH01. The sequence goes on along the minus strand of DATFMK010000433.1, from coordinate 10,579 downwards.
CTTCCCTCTCAGGGAGATGTCATGCAGGCACGCTGGGGAACACATGGAGATCATCCTATTATCGTATTAACCACTTCCTCGGTACTGGACACTTATGAAATGACTGTGACGGCTTTCAATTTAAGCGAAGCTTATCGTATTCCTGTAGTGCTGTTATTGGATGCTACTATTTCTCATATGCGTGAAAATATCGAAATCCCCAAAATGGAAATTATTGACAGAAAGCGACCCGTTAACATTGCCGGGTTTCTACCTTTCGCCGATGAAACTTTCTTACCTTTTGGTGAAGGAGAACAAAAGGTTGTTACCGGCCTTGCCCACGGTGAAGACGGATTGCCCAGAGCCTCTGACGGAGAAAATGCAGAAGCTATGCTTCGTCGCTCGTTCCAGCGTATGGAAGATCATATCGATGATATCCTTCATTACAAAACAGAACACCTTGATGATGCCGAAATGTTAATCATTTCCTATGGTATCACATCCCGGGCGTCTAAAGCGGCGGTCCAGATGCTGCGAAAAGAAGGTATCTGCACGGGACTTCTTGATATGCAAACCCTCTGGCCATTTCCCGAAAAATTAATTAAAGAACTTGCCGGAAATGTGCGGGGAATACTTGTACCGGAACTCAATCTCGGTCAAATGATTATGCCGGTCAAAGCAGCTGTTGAAGGTGCTGTACCTGTTAAATCATTGACAAGAGCCGATGGTGAATTATTCACTCCCGGTGAGATAGCAGAAGCTGTAATGGAAATGACCGATTCCAGAGTTTGCGTTGAAGTACCAAAAGGAAATAATCAGTTAAATGGAGGTAATCATCATGCCTAAAACCGGACAAGATTTATCGAAATATTTACGTCAGGAAATGATGCCCAACGTATGGTGTCCGGGTTGTGGTCATGGAAATATCACCCGAGGACTCCTGACTTCTCTCGAAAGACTACAGCTCCCTTTAAATCAAGTTGTCGTGATTGGCGGAATAGGTTGTTCAGGTCGGACTCCTTTTTATGTGAATACTAACGCGATGCATACCACTCATGGTCGTGCATTAGCGTTTGCCACAGGTACCAAACTTGGAAATCCGAATCTCACCGTAATCACAACAATGGGTGACGGAGATACTGCTGCCATCGGTGGAAATCATTTTATCCATGCTTGCCGCCGTAATATCGACATAACGGCATTGGTTTTTAATAATAGTATTTATGGAATGACCGGTGGACAAGCCGCTCCGACAACTCCGAATGGAGAAAAGTCGACAACTACAATGTATGGTAATATCGATCAGTCTTTTGATGTGATTAACCTGGCACTCGCCGCTGGTGCAACTTTCGTTGCCCGCACGACGACCTTCGACTTTCAGGATATTCCTAATATGATCACACGAGCAATACAACATCCTGGTTTTTCAGTAGTTGAAATACTAGGACAATGTCCTACTTATTACGGTCGAATCAATAAACTCGGGGATGCATCACAAATGTTGGATTATGAAAAAGATCTGACCATTCCACAAGAATACGTTTCAAGAGAGGAAATGATTGGTAAAAAACCGATCGGGATTTTCCGTGAAGAAATCAGGCCGGAATATACCCAACAATATCAAAGTATTCGCAAAAAAGCAGGAGTTAAACATGATTCCTAAAGATCCATATTACGTACGTTTATCAGGTCGTGGAGGTCAAGGTATTCTCTTGGCCGGAGTTTTAATAGCGGAAGCTGGCATGCACGACGGATTATATGTTGCACAAACTCAGAGTTATGGACCGGAAGCCCGACTCGGAGCCAGTAAATGTGAAGTCGTTTTATCAAATAATGAAATTGCCTTTCCGGAAGTTCAAGAGCCCGATTTCCTTTTGTGTCTATCTAAAGATGCTTATGTGAAACATGGTATAGCATTAGCTCCCGGTGGTATTCGTGTTGTTGAAAAACGCGTAACTGAGGAGACGGATGTCACGGACGCTCTTCTTCTTCCCATACAGGAAGTCGCTCATGAAGTCGGTGATATTATCGTCGCTAATGTCGTAGCTCTTGGAGTGCTGATATCGTTGACTAAACTCGTCTCAAATGAAAGTATAGAAAAAGCCATTGTAGAACGAGTTAAACCACGATATATCAGTTTAAACATGAAGGCTTTCGAAGCCGGATACGAAATGGGCTCAAAATATTCAGAAAGTTACTCTTACTGAACATTCTATTTTTCATAATACAACGGTATGTTCAATACACTCGTAGATTCCTATATTTACGAGTGTATTTTTATATAACACGTAATTTGTAATCATACTGTCTGCATGAAAAGAAATATTCATCCGTTTTCAAAAATACTATTCATCATTGGTTCACTTTTCATTATAGCTGGCTTGTTATGGCCATTATTACAAAAAATGGGACTGTTCCATTTACCTGGTGATATTGTTATCAATAATAACAACGTACACATTTATTTTCCCATAGCAACATCTATTCTGTTAAGTATTATTTTGACAGCAATTATGTGGCTTATTAATAGGATGAGACGATGATGATTAATTCTTTTATTTATGAAAGATGGCAAATGATAATAAACGGGTAGATTCGATTATATGAAATATTCTGAACTCTATCCTATCTTGAAACAGTTATTCGCGCAACAGTCTGAAGAGATTGCTCTTCCCGGAAGTCAGATCAAAATTATTAACCCAACATTTACATCTCACCACTCTGATATACTTCCCGGAACATCTGATCATATCTGCAGTAAACATAATTGTCACTTTCATAATCGATATGTGCCTTATAAAACGGAGTTGACCGAGAAGCAATATCATCCAAGTCTGCATATCCCCGATAGTGATATTCTGTCAAACATGGTATTTCGCTATACTATTTTTAAACCGGTAACGCCCCAAAAGTCTGATGGCGTTATCTTATTATTCCATGGTTTAAATGAGAAACAATGGGAAAAATACCTGCCATGGGCTTACCGCCTGAGTGAGTCAACTGGAAAAGCGGTAATTTTATTTCCCATTGCCTTTCATATGAATCGTGCCCCGGCAGAATGGGGAGATCCGCGTCTGATGTTAGACGTATCCAAACAAAGGCAAACCAAATATCCCGTTATGGCTCAATCATCATTTGCCAACGCGGCGATAAGCAGTCGAATACAGATACTTCCACAGCGACTATTTTGGTCAGGCCGACAAACCTATTCTGATATCCTTCAATTGGTACGTGAAATCAAAAATGGAGAATTACCCTTTATTTCACCTGATGCCTCTATTGACTTCTTTGCGTATTCCATTGGCGCTTTTCTCAGCGAAATATTGATTATGACGAATAGTGAAGGGTTTTTCGATCATTCTAAACTGTTTCTCTTTTGCGGGGGAACCACACTTGACCGGACTTATCCGGTATCCCGTTTTATTCTTGATAGTGAAGCTAATATCGCATTATACGCTTTTTTCATGGAGCATTTGGATAGGGAGTGTCAAATGGATGATCGTTTAAATCATTATTTTAATGAGGATCATCGGTCCGGACGCTATTTTCGTTCGATGATCAGTATACATCGGCATAGAGATCTCAGAGAAGGTCGATTTAAGGAAATTGGATCAAAAATAAAAGCTGTCGCATTGCAAAAAGATGTCGTCATCCCACCAGTTGAAGTGTTGAATACCCTTAAAGGTGATTACAGAGATTTACCGACCAACGTTCAAATATTGGATTTTCCTTTCGATTATACACACGTCAATCCATTTCCTTTAAAAAATATTAAACACTCACTTGTGGATGATGCTTTTGATCAGGTTTTTGATTCAGCTGCCAACCATTTAAGCTAAAAACACTTCAAACGCCATCTATATTGAATACAAATTGATTAAATTTCTTTCTGAGCCGACTTTCATAACTATTCTTGCGAGTGATTAAGTGTAGCTGTCTTTCAAAACTGATTTCCGGGACTTTCAATTCGATGAGGGTTCCTCGTTCTAATTCCTGTGCTACGGTATATTTGGAAAGACATCCCAAACCCAGACTGGCTTTTACAGCTTGTTTGACTGCTTCGGTATGACCGAAAGTCAAAAAATTATGAATCCTACTGACATAGGGCTGAATAGCTTTTTCGAATACCTCACGCGTTCCGGAACCATGTTCTCGCATAATCCACTTCACCTCCTTCAGTTCATCAATACTCAATAATCGTTTTTTTGCTGGAAAATAATCGGGTGATGCAATGATCGTTAATTGATCTTGTAACCATGATTGAGAAGCAAGATTTTCATAATGAACGGAACCTTCTACAAAACCAAGATCCAGGGTGTAATCCAGAAGATTCTTTTCAATTTGTTCGGTATTCCCTATTTCCAGATTTATAATCACCTCAGGAAATTTTTCCACAAACCGACCGATTATTTCCGGTAACAGATAGATTCCTATCGTAGAACTTGCTCCAACTTTTAACTCTCCGCTGAATGAATCATTTTCCTCAGAAAAGAGAAACAACATATCATCAAGATGATTCATGAGTTTGTTAGCTTCCTGCTGTAATAATCGCCCCCGTTCATTCAATTTCAAATTACGACCGGCTCGCTCAAACAACGGTCCATTTAATTGTTTTTCCAATTCAGCCAATGCCATACTTACGGCCGACTGACTGAGATTTACATCCTGTGCCGCCTGGGTTACGTGTTCCCTCTTTGCCACTGCTAAAAACACATGTAATTGGTTTATGGTGATCACTATATCTTACCTCACTTAATTCATCAATTATTCTGATACATATCATAAATATAATCGTTTGTTCTGATATTAGTAAGATGAGTATACTTTCATATAAACATTTAGTGAGGTTTCTGTCAGATAGTTCGATCAGGTAATTTCAATTATGATAAAACTCAATCATTATATCTCTTTCAAAACGCTTCATAATCTGATTATGATTGGTTTGATATTCAGTGGGTTTCTGGCTTGTCAAAACAGGAAGCCCACACTTGGAAAGAAAAAAATTAAGAACAATTTCTTCGCATCCGGTCGATTTGATCTGAATATACTTCCTGATAATAAAAAAGGGGAATTTATAAAGTACGGTTATCAAATCATTACACATACTCCCTCAATCATCGGACCTGACGTCAAAAATCCTGATATGAGATATGCTGGTAACAATCTTGCTTGTACTAATTGTCATCTTGAATCTGGTCAAAAGAAATTTTCAGCGCCTTTTGTGGGGGTTACGGGACGTTTTCCCCAATTTCGTAAGCGCTCAAATACGCTTGCAACGATTGAAGACCGTATTAATGGTTGTATGGTACGTAGCATGAATGGGAAAAAAATACCATTAGACAGTAAGGAAATGATCGCGATGGTATCTTATATGCAATGGTTAAGCCGTGGTGTTCCAGCTGGTAAAAGCGTAAAAGGAACAGGGTTTTTGAAAATTGATCCTCCAGACAGAAAAGCAAATTTAATGCATGGTAAACAGATCTTCCTGACCAACTGTGTGACATGTCATGGGAAAAATGGCCAGGGAAAGATGGTGCGGCCCGGTGATCCTTCTAAAGGGTATATTTACCCTCCATTGTGGGGACCCGATAGCTTTAATAATGGCGCCGGGATGCATCGTCTTTTAAAAGCGGCGGATTTCATTAAAGGCAACATGCCCTTCGGCACAACTTATGAAAACCCCAAACTAACAGATAAAGAAGCCTACGATGTGGCAGCTTACATCAATTCCAAGATGCGTCCGAATAAAAAAGGCAAACGAAAGGATTATCCTGATTTATCACTAAAACCGATTGACTGTCCTTATCCGCCATATGCTGATCATTTTTCACAGCAACAACATCAATTCGGACCATTCCAACCCATAATTAAAGCCAGAAAACACCATTAACGATATTGATCAATGAAGATAAAAAAACTTAATCTTATTCCTGTTTACTTATCAGCCATATTCTTTAGCTGTTTAATCCTCGTTAGTCCCGCTATGGCACAAAATCATACTGAGCAACCCCATATTTCGCCACCATGGACACAGCCACCTCAAAATGGCAAGTATTTCACGATTAAAGGAATAGATAACGTCCCCGATCTGCATGGTGATGTAAATAATCCACAACTTGTAGTGTTCTTTGCCGGTAATCAATTCATGGTTATACATGATCTAATCAAAAGTTTTAAGGCTGCTAATCCTAAATATAAACGTGTATTTGTCGAAACGTTGCCTCCCGGCATTCTTGCGCAGCAAATAGAACAAGGTGCTTTGGTAGTCGGGAATATGCGCATTTCATTGAAACCGGATATTTATACCGCCGGGAAAGGACGTATTCATGCTATGCAACAAAAGAAGCACTGGTTTCGTCGAACTGAAAATTATGCCCGTAATCGACTGGCGTTAATGGTTTATAAGGATAATCCTGATCATATACACACACTTAAAGATTTAGCAAAAAATAATATTCGTGTAACCATGCCAAATCCTAAATGGGAGGGCATTGCCAAGCATATTGAAAAAGCCTATGTCAAAGCAGGAGGACAGCAGCTACTCCATCAAATCATGGTCGTAAAGCGTGATCGTGGTACGACCATGTTAACCCGTATACATCACCGGCAAAGCCCCATTCGGATTATGGAAAAAAAAGCAGATGTCGGACCTGTATGGTACACCGAAGCTTATTTTCAAAAGATGATAGGCAATCCTATTGATATGATTACCATTCCAGACAGGGAGAATGTATACGTCACTTATGCCGCGGCAAGTATGAAAAATGCCCCACATCCTAAAGCTGCAAAGGCGTTTCTTCGTTTTCTAAAAAGCAAAAAGGGGCAGCAGATCTACCAAAAATATAGATTTCTATCACCCAAAAATTAGCTTGATTTCCAGAAAGAATCTCTCTTACTCATAAAAATCATAAAAAAAAGCATTACAGAATGAAAAAACTAATCTCAATTTCCATATTCAGTGCACTGCTCATGGTTCTTTTCTCTTTCGGACCTACATATGCACAAAACAACTCAAAGGAATTCCATGGCGCTCAAGCGACAAAATCGCATTATAACGCGATCTATCAGCTTGATGTAAATAATAAAAAAGTTATGGGCCGTACACTACGAAATATTGAAAACGTGCTAAATGATCCACGTCTGAAAGGTAAATTGACCGTTGAGCTGATTGCTTATGCAGGTGGGACCAACATCTATTTTAAAGGGAATCAGTTCGGGAAGAAATTGAAAGAATTAAAAAACAAGGGCGTTATTTTAGCGCAATGTAATAATACTCTTCATGAACGGCATATCAGTAAAAACCGGCTATATCCTTTTGTATCCATTGTTCCAAGCGGAAATGGAGAATTAATCATTCGAGAGGCGGAAGGTTGGTCGGTAGTTAAACCGTGAATCCTTTAATAACCTGCCCGAGACGTGTCTTCCCCCAAGGAGGATGCGTCTTTTTTTATAATCCAATTCGTATTCCATTTATCATAAGAGAGAATATGCCTTTATAGATTAATTACCTGATATCATATTATAAAACATAAATCTTCCTAATTTATTGAACGCCATGACGTGTTGTGGTGTTACTAAGAGTAAATAAACATTCATCAATAAATTATTTACTACAATGGATAAAGAGACATTAGTAAAAGGACTTAATACGGACTTATCACATGAGTATCAAGCAGTTATCATGTATACTACATATGCTGCGGTTGTCAGTGGCCGGCATAGACGAGAATTAAGATCCTTTTTCCAGGCTGAAATTCCTGATGAGACACAACATGCTCAATTTTTAGCAGATAAGATTTCCGCTCTTGATGGAAAACCAGCTACTGAACCTGCCGATGTACCTGTCACTGAAAATCCTAAAGAAATGCTTAAAAACGTATTAGAAGCAGAGACCGAAACCATTAAAAGATATGTTGAACGACGACAACAAGCCGAAGAATACGGAGATTACGGTTTAGTAAATGACCTGGAAGATATTATTAGTGACGAAACGAATCACAAAGAAGAGACGGAAAAAATTCTTCGTGGCCATTGGGATTAATTTTCCTTAAGCTTTAGTGTGCTATAAACGTCTGGGTAGAGCAGGGCTTTAAGTGCCCTGCTTTTTTTATAGCTATAACAAAAATTTTTATTGAACTTTATCCATATTTAATTATACTTATGCTAATCAGTTGTCCCATTTTGCATTACCTAAAACAACTTTAAAATATCGGTGCTTAGATTTAAGACCTGTTTATCGACTTTACTTCCATTGCTTTGTGTGTTTACTTGCACACCATTTCAGGTAGTGTATGCACAAACTTCAACACACATGGATAGTCTCGGACAAGCTATGAATGAGCTCAACCCTCAAAAAGTTGACAGCAATACAATTGTTAAGATTAATAAACTGGCCTATTATTATACCTTTCGAGACACTGCAAAAGCCCATGGATTCATAAATAAGGGGATTACATGGGCAAAAAAGATTAACGATCCAAAGGGATTGGCTGAATCATATCGCATTATGGGCATTCTTCAGCGAGATTTGACCAATTATCAAAGCTCCCTCCTTTATTACGATAAAGCCCTAAAGATACTCAAGAGCATTAACTACAATCCGGGTTTAGGCAAAGTATATCTTGATATCGGCGTTTTATACAGGTCCTTGGGAAACCAAAAAGATGCACTCAAAAACGAATTAAAGTCCATTGATTATTTTAAACTGAGTAACGATTCCCTACATATTTACGAAGCCTATACGAATATTGGCACCCTGTACAATATTGAAAGTAAAAACAAAAAGGCTATTCATTACTTTACAAAGGCTGCCAACTTTTTCAAATCGCATCAGAAGATGAATGTGCTGAGTATTGTTTATGAAAATTTGGGTGTTTCATATGAGGATTTAAAAAATTATCCGAAGGCTTTAAATTATTATAGGAAGTCTATAAATATCGAGAGAAAACTTGGGAATAAACACATTACCGCATATAATTATCAAAATATTGGGGAAATATACGACTATAAAAAACAATATAAAAAAGCTTTAAACTACTATTTCAAAGCTCAGAAAATTAATAAACAGTTAGGTGAGAAAGGTGTTATTTCAAATACCTATAGTTCTATAGGGAATGTTTATTTGGAAGAAAACAAACTGAACTTAGCTTTAAAGTACGCTAATATCTCGCTTAAATATGCCAGGGAGTCGAATACTCTGGAATATCTTGAATATGCAGAGGAATTGAAATCTCAGGTATATTCCGCTTTACATGAATATAAGAAAGCCTATCAATATCAAGGTAAGTATTATACTTACAAAGACTCTTTGGAAAAAAAGAAAGAGTTTAAAAAATTCACTGATCTGGCTACACAGTACGAAACCAAGCAGAAAGAAGAAGAAATCAGTTTACTGCAAAAAAAAGACGCCCTTCAGAAAGCCCGATTGAAGAAGGAGGCCCTTTTTCAAAAATCATTAATAATTGTAGCTATTCTCTTTTTAATCATCATTTTATTACTACTCTACGAATACCGGCTCAAGAAAAAATCAGAATCTGTTTTACGTAAAAAAAATAAAGAATTAAAAGAGGCCAATGCGAGAATATTACAGAATGAACGAATCGTTGAAAAACAGGCTGATGAGTTACAAGCGAAAAATAAAGAATTGACCAATATCAATGAACGATTAAAAGAGCTCGATGAAAGTAAAAATGACTTCTTCAGAATCGCTGCTCATGATATGAAAAATCCTCTGATCGGTATCAGCAGCCTGACCGAAATCATGATGTCAGCTGATTATGAATCGGTTGATGACCTTGATCAACTCAAAGAGCAACTTAAGCTGATCCATAAATCTTCCGTTGATATGATCGCGCTTATAAGCCGGCTTCTGACAGTCAATCAGATCGACACAGACAGTTTTGTGGTTACGGTATCACAATATTCTCTAAATGATATTATTGAAGATGTTATACATGATCAATCTACGGCGGCCAATCAAAAAGGAATAACATTAGATTATCCAAACGATCAAAGGGACATTAAAGCGAATATTGATAAAGAAGCTTTCCGTCAGGTTATGGAAAATTTGGTCTCTAACGCTATAAAATATTCCTACAAAGATAGTGTTGTTAAAATTGAAGAAGAAAAAACGGTTGATTTCGTGACCGTTAAGGTAATTGACGAAGGCCAGGGCTTATCGAAAGAAGATCAGGATAAATTATTCCAGAAATTTACGCGTTTAACACCGCGTCCGACCAATGGAGAGAGTTCTAATGGATTGGGTTTGTATATCGTAAAAAAATATGTGGTTGCAATGAATGGAGAAATCACCTGCGAAAGCAAGCCAGGAAAGGGAACAACATTTTCAGTAAAATTGCCTCTCACTGACGATAAAGATCCGTCTGAATGAGTGTTTCATAGGCCTTTTCCTTTAATAAAGCTTCCCCTCCTCCAATAAATCCGAATCTCTTATCCTAAGCCGGATTATTCACCAAGAAATTTTGTCGTGATCAAGGCGAAGTTAGAAATGCGAAAGAAGCGTACATTGGTACGTTGATTAAGCATTTTTAATTTCAACGCAGAGCACGGGAAAATTTCGCAGCTTTTTTAGATTCCTCAA
>DATFMK010000432.1:0-4425 GCA_035267005.1 Balneolales bacterium | reverse complement strand
AAATATGTATAGAATATGGTCGATAATCGTGTATGAAATACATTATTTATTATCCGACATAATTGACTAAATGTTCAAAAAATCTATTAAACAGATACTCGAATCCACCTTCTCTACTTTATCGAATGTGGATAACTTTAGACTTTCAAAAAATCCATATCAAAATAAAACACGAAATTCATACTGATGCATCTAAAAACAATGATTTTACTGAATTAATGGAATGTGGATAACTTTTTTGAAGGCGAAGCTATATATGAATTATCATGATATTCGTTATAATTATGTCATGAATTTGTCCATATTATAAGTAAGCCAAAAGGCATTTAAAAAGCGGTATGTGGATAACTTAACCCTTTTGTGGAAAACTAGTTAAAAAAAATCTTGCCGTGATACCCTCTGGCTTATATATTCAAATTAATAGATGTGAAAATGAACGCATTTTACCTGAGTTATTTTTCGTATCGTATGATTGTTACATAGATGAATAAGTAGCTATGAACTCGGGTATATTATATGATTACGGTTCCGACATCTACAGGCAACCAAACTGCTCATAATAACTATTGAAACATAAATGGGGTAACCGAATGAAATTTAAACGATATTACACTCAATCCAGCTGGTCGACACCCTTCGACAAAATTGAGTTTGATACGAGAACTTCCGAGATAAAAAATCCGGACGGCTCAACTGTATTCAAAATGGAGGACGTTATTGTTCCATCAACCTGGTCTCAGGTTGCTACGGATATTATAGCACAAAAGTATTTTAGAAAAGCAGGGATTCCTGCCAAATTAAAAAAGATACCGGAAAAGGGGGTTCCGGAATGGTTGCAGGCTTCAGAACCAGATTATGAAACCATGAAAGGTCTTTCCGAAGAAGAAAAATTCGGTCACGAAAGGGATAGTCGGCAAGTGTTTAATCGGTTAGCCGGATGCTGGACTTACTGGGGATGGAAGCACGATTATTTCGATTCGGAAGATGATGCCAAAATTTTTTATAGTGAGCTCAGTTATATGCTGGCCAAACAAATGGCCGCTCCCAATAGTCCGCAATGGTTTAATACCGGACTGCATTGGGCTTATGGAATTAATGGTCCGGCACAGGGACATTATTATGTAGATGGGAAAACCGGTAAATTGAACCGTTCCAAGGATGCTTATTCTCATCCTCAACCACATGCCTGTTTTATTCAAAGCGTGGCTGATGACCTTGTTAATGAAGGCGGAATCATGGATCTTTGGACTCGTGAAGCTCGTCTTTTTAAATATGGTTCAGGAACCGGATCGAATTTTTCAGAGATTAGAGGTGCTGATGAACCGTTGAGTGGCGGTGGTAAATCATCCGGACTGATGAGTTTCTTAAAAATTGGAGATCGCGCTGCCGGAGCCATAAAATCCGGTGGAACAACTCGTCGTGCCGCTAAAATGGTGACACTTGATATGGATCATCCCGATATCGAAGAGTATGTTAATTGGAAGGTAAAAGAAGAACAAAAGGTGGCAGCGTTGGTAGCTGGTTCAAAATCAAGTGAAAAACACCTTAAAAACATCATTAAGCTTTGTCACAAACCGGTAAATATTGATGGTCGGACCTTCAATGGGTCGGTTAGTCGTGATCCTAAGAAGAATAAGGAATTAGCAAAAGCTATTCGGGAAGCCAAACGGGCTGCGGTTCCATTAAATTATATAGAGCGCGTTATACAATTAGCTGCTCAGGGTGTCACGGATATTGAATTTGATGTATATGATACAGATTGGAATTCAGAGGCCTACAGTACGGTAAGCGGTCAAAATTCCAATAATTCGGTCCGTGTACCAAACGAATATATGAAGGCGGTTAAAGATGATGAAGACTGGAATCTCTACGGTCGTGTTGAGAAAAAAAAGGCGGCTGAAGATGGACGGGATCCCAAACCTCATAAAACCATAAAAGCTAAAGATTTGTGGGATCAGATCGCTTACGCCGCCTGGTCGAGTGCGGATCCGGGAATGCAGTATCATGATACCATCAATGAATGGCATACGTGTCCGGCCGATGGACCAATCAAAGCCAGTAATCCCTGCTCGGAATATATGTTCCTGGATGATACGGCCTGTAATCTGGCTTCGTTGAATCTGGTACAATTTTACGACAAGGATAAGCAAAAATTTGATGTTCCCTCATTCCGTCACGCATCGAGAATGTGGACGGTTGTTTTGGAAATATCTGTTTTGATGGCACAATTCCCATCAAAAGAAATCGCTCGTTTGTCTTATGAATTTCGGACACTTGGCCTTGGATACGCCAATTTAGGTACCTTATTGATGGTTCAGGGAGTTCCTTACGATAGTGATGAAGGTCGTGCTATATGTGGAGCAATAACGGGCATTATGCATATGACAGCCTATGCGACGAGTGCGGAAATGGCCAACGAACTGGGTACATTTCCAGGCTATGAAAGAAATAAAAAATATATGCTACGTGTACTCCGCAATCATAAACGTGCGGCCTATAATGTATCGCCAGAAGAATATGAGGATCTGACGATTAAACCAATGGGCATCGACGCTCATATCAGTCCGGATTATTTATTGAAAGCCGCTCGGGAAGATGCTGATCGTGCCGTAGAAATGGGTGAAAAATATGGATATCGCAATGCTCAGGTTACGGTATTGGCACCAACCGGAACAATTGGACTGGTTATGGATTGTGATACTACAGGTATCGAACCGGACTTTGCACTGGTTAAATTTAAAAAACTGGCAGGTGGCGGTTACTTCAAAATTATCAATCAAAGTGTTCCATCTGCGTTGGAACATCTCGATTATAGTAAAGCCGAGATTAATGATATTATCGAACATGCCAAAGGTCATGCCACCCTCGAAGGATGTCCGACGATTACCCCTGAACGGTTAAAGGATCTCGGTTTTACGGATGATGCTCTTGAGAAAATTGAGGAAGCTTTACCCGGTGTTTTTGATATTAAATTTGCGTTTAATCAATGGACATTAGGTGAAGATTTCTGTAAAGAAAATCTGGACATTACCGAAGAACAATTATCTGATTGGAATTTTGATATGCTTAGCACTCTTGGTTTCTCTAAAAAAGAAATTGACGAAGCCAACGATTATGTTTGTGGTACGATGACTGTTGAGGGCGCACCGCATCTGAAAGATGAGCATTTACCGGTTTTCGATTGTGCCAATAAATGTGGAAAAAAAGGCACGCGTTATATCGCACCTGAAGGCCATATAAAAATGATGGCGGCTGCCCAGCCATTTATTTCCGGTGCTATTTCAAAAACGATCAACTTCCCAAATGAGGCGACTCTTGAAGATATCAAGTCGGCTTTCATGTTATCCTGGGAACTGATGCTGAAAGCCAATGCCTTGTACCGGGATGGCTCAAAATTGAGTCAGCCGTTGAACACAATGGCCGATGTACTCGAGGAAATAGACGAAGAAGAGGAAGAAGGAGTCGTTCAGGCACAGGATCAGGTCGTTAAAACGGCTGAACGTATTATTCACAAATACGTGGCCGGACGTAAGCGGCTTCCCAATCGCCGTGGTGGCTATACTCAAAAATCAAAAATAGGTGGACAGAGTGTCTATCTGAGAACAGGTGAGTATGAAAATGGTCAGATTGGTGAAATATTCATAGATATGCACCGTGAAGGCGCCGCTTTCAGAAGTCTGATGAACTGTTTTGCCATTTCCATTTCGTTAGGATTACAACACGGGGTACCACTTGAAGAATTTATTGATGCCTTTGTATTCACTAAATTTGATCCAAGCGGACCGGTATTCGGCAGTCCCCATATTAAGATGACAACCTCGGTTATCGATTATATCTTCCGTGAATTGGCGGTAAGCTATCTCGGACGTGAAGATTTGGCTCACGTTCCACCGGAAGAAATCAATCATCGTAATTTGCGACCGACCGAAGAGAGCAGCAATTCCGATTCAACATCGGAAACTCAAACAACGTCGAATACATCGTCAAATCCGGTTGAAGAACATGAGCATGTTCATACCCATGATAATTCTGTCGAATCCTACAAAACCAAAGGTGACAGTGATTACAAACGTGCCAAACAATTAGGATACACCGGTGATGTTTGTCCTGATTGCGGCAGTATGACCATGGTTCGTAACGGAACGTGCATGAAGTGCGTAACTTGCGGAGCGACAAGTGGTTGTTCCTGATTAGTGGAGTTATTTGTTATTGGATGAAGCCTGTCTCATATGAGACAGGCTTTTTTAATTGGAAATGGGCCATCAATGTTATGTCTGTAAAGCATTAACCCGAATTATTCACGTAAACTACAAGAATCAATACCTATCATACTGAAGGAACAATATCTTGTAATAAATAAAGTTTTCCTCAAATTTGAGGAGTCTAAAAAGAGCTGCGAAATGTTGCCGTGCTCTGCGTTGAATT
>DATFMK010000431.1:0-12104 GCA_035267005.1 Balneolales bacterium | reverse complement strand
CGATGGAGCTATTATCCCGCTAAGGAATTGTATCGCCTTAAGTATCAATTCAGAAGCAGAGGAATTCCGTGTGATGTTTTTTACCTGGATATCGACCATATGCGGGGTTATCGCGATTTTACCTGGAATAAAAACTTCTTCCCGCATCCTCAACAAATGTTATCGAAACTGAAAAAGGATGGTATTAAAGTAGTGACTATTATTGATCCGGGAATTAAGAAGGACAGTACGTATTCGGTGTATAATGAAGGACTTCAGAAAGATCTGTATGTGAAATATCCGGATGGAACCAATTACACGGGTACGGTTTGGCCGGGTAAAGTGGCTTTTCCTGATTTCTCAAATCCCAAAACTCGTGAATGGTGGGGTGGATTAATTGGAAAATGGCATCAGGAAGGTGTAGCAGGTATGTGGATCGATATGAACGAGCCTTCCGTATTTGGCGGCAAGACGATGCCTTATATCACGGTCTTCGATAAAGATGGCCGAAAAGCCAGTGAATATGAGATGCATAATTTATATGGCATGTTGGAAGCAAAAGCCACTTATAATGGTCTGTTGAAACAAAATCCTAACAGAAGACCTTTTATTGTGAGTCGTGCCGGATTTTCAGGAATTCAACGTTATTCTTCAATATGGACCGGAGATAATACCGCTCGCTGGCAGGATGTGGCGCTTACGATGCCAATGATTATGGGAACCGGTTTGGCCGGAGAACCATTTGCCGGATTCGATATCGGTGGATTTAATGGTTCCCCAACAGGTCAGATGTATATGCGTTTTCTCCAAATTGGTATTTTAATGCCATTTTGCCGGACCCACTCAGCCAAGGGTACGATAACGCAGGAACCCTGGGATTATGGACACATGTACACGTACATCAACAAAAAACTGATCCGTCTTCGATATAAATTACTGCCTGTTTTTTATACCTCCTTTTATGAGCATACACAGACAGGTGCACCGATTGTGCGCCCGTTAGTTTGGGATTATCAGGATGATCCGCATACGTATAATATTAACGATCAGTTTATGTTAGGTGATCATCTGATGGCAGCTCCGGTCATCAAAAAAGATATGAATTCACGAAAGGTATATCTGCCGCAGGGTACCTGGTATGAATTCTTTAACAATAACAAATATGAGGGTGGTAAAACCATCGACGTGAACGCTCCAATTGATGCCGTTGATACCTATAATAAAATTTACTCACATCCATTTGCCGGACTTCCATTATTTGTGCAGGCCGGATCGGTTATTCCGATGCAAAAAGTACAGCAATACGTCGGACAGGATAAAATCACCAATATGAATCTCCGTGTATATAATGGCGGTTCCCGTAAAAGTAAATTATATGAGGATGATGGTATTAGTCAGGATTATCATAAAGGAGATTATCGCCTCACTCATTTCCAAACGGTATCTGATTCCAAAAATCTCAATATTGATGTAACGATGAATGGATCCTATTCCGGTGCTGTCAAAACTTTCACCTGGAAAATTTACGGATTAACGACTCAACCACAATCAGTTGAAGTAAACGGCAAAAAAGTAGTTGCTCAATATGATGCAAAATCCCATATCACAACTTTTAAAACTGATGCCAAACCGATGAAAGTTGAGATAAGCAAATAGAATCTACCTAATTTTCTCATATAAAAGGCGATATCTCATTGGAGGTATCGCTTTTTTTTCTTGACGATAGACAACCGACCGCAGACGACAGAGAAATGCTCTGATATTAATTAAACATTATTTATTCTGAAAAACCGTATAATCAACGTGAGTTAGAATTCGGAATCATGCTTTAGGCATCAAAACAGCTCTTTGTCGTCGATGGTCAGTGGAGGCTGTGAAAAACTATAAATCAAATTCAATTGCCTTAAATAAATTAGGTGCTTCGTGCGATTTCGCTTGGCTTACCCACTCTCAATCTCCCGAAAGTATGCGGGACAAGTTCTCCCTTTCACGGATAAATCTGCGGCAGGGAGAGAGGCTCTTCAACAAAACTCAAAAACAATTAAAAAATTAAGGTGCCTTGTCGCTTGCAAAGTTATTAATTCACAGCCTCAGTCGTCCGTCGTCAAAAGATATGTTATGTTTCCTCAGGTCGTATTCTCAATGTAATTATTTCCACTCTGCGATTCATATCCATACCTCACGTTAAAAAGCTACCGTCCATATAAAACCATTTATCGTCTGATAGTGCTTAAATGGATATTTTATTTCAAAATGAGATTAATTATTGGTAAAACTCCAAAAAATTGATTCCTGCCTTAGAAAAATGGGCGTTAAAAATCTGATGGAATGTAGCATTAATCCCGAAGGCGTTCGGGACATACCGCATGATTCGTTGAATCAGGCAAGCCTAGAAGTGGAGCATTGGATTTTTTTAGCGAAATGTAATCGGATTTAGCTCATTTATCGTCAGCAGGCGATTTTTGGAACCTTTTCATCGTTGAAAAGTAACATAACGAAAAAAGGAATGTTGTTTTTGTTCTGCTTATAAATTTTCACCAAAGTTTCTTAACTCAAACACTCGCTATTTACTTGAGAAACCTGCAGGCATTTAGTAAACTCAACAATGTTTTAAAATTTTAATTAATCTAAGGGAATAATGAAGCTCATAAAGACAGCTATAGTATTGCTTTTGTTTCTGGCTATTAGTGCGGTTAGTGGTCGCGCTCAACAAAACAGTTTGTATCATTTTGCCGGAAACATGAAGGGGTATCATAAAAAAGATGGTGGTGTTACTTTTAAATTAACGAATGGTGCTGTAAAAATTGCCTATTTGAAAGGAGTCGGATTCCGTATTCGCTATTCTTTCACAGGTAAGTTTAACCCACTGTTTTCCTATGCAACGGTATCGAATATGCCGTCAAAAGAAAATATTAGTGTAAGCAAAAATGTAAGCGCTTTACTTTTAAGGGCCGGAGATGAAGAACTGAAAATTCAAAAGAAACCGTTCCGAATCAGTTATCTCAGTAATTCCGGGTATCAGTTTATGAAAGATTCGTTCGGTGCGGGACATCAGGGCGATAAGATTTGCCATATTACCAAAAGATATAAAGGAACGGTTTACTATGGATTAGGTGAGCGACCAGATGGTATGAATCGTGCCGGTCAGCGTTTCTTTTTATGGAATACGGATCACGGCGGCTATAATTGGGGAACTGAGCCTTTATATCAATCATATCCGTTTTATATCGGACTTCATAATGACAAAGCCTATGGCGTTTATTATGACAATTCCTTTAAATCGATGTTCGATTTTGGTGGTCAGCTGAAAACGCATATCGGTTATTATGCTGATGGCGGTGAACTACGTTTTTATGTTATTTATGGGCCAAGCATCAAAGAAGTGCTGAAAAAGTATACGAAACTTACCGGACGTTATCCACTTCCACCGAAATGGTCGTTGGGATATCAGCAAAGCCGGTATACGTATTATCCCGCTAAAGAACTGTACCGATTAGAAAATGGGTTCCGCAGCCGGAATATCCCCTGCGATGTTTTCTACCTGGATATCGATTATATGAATGGATATCGCGATTTCACCTGGAATAAAAACTTCTTCCCACATCCAAAACAAATGCTGGCAAAATTGAAAAAGGATGGAATCAAAGTAGTTACTATTATCGATCCGGGAATTAAAAAAGACAGCACCTATTCTGTATATAATGAAGGACTTAAGAAAGATCTTTATGTGAAATATCCGGACGGTAGTAATTATGTCGGAAGAGTATGGCCGGGTAAAACAACATTCCCTGATTTTTCAAATCCCAAGACAAGAGAATGGTGGGGAAATCTCGTTTATAACTGGGAAAATAATGGGGTTTCCGGTGTTTGGCTCGATATGAATGAACCATCCGTTTTTGGCGGAAAAACCATGCCTTACATTACGGTTTTCGATAAAGACGGTCGCAAAGCAAGTGAATATGAAATGCACAACGAATATGGAATGCTTGAAGCCAAAGCGACCTACGATTACCTCAATAAAAAACAGCCAAATAAACGGCATTTTATCCTTACACGCGCAGGCTTTTCAGGAATCCAACGTTATGCGGCTATGTGGACTGGTGATAATGTTGCCCGTTGGCAGGATGTGGGTAAAATGATACCCATGATCATGGGAACCGGTATGGCCGGCGAACCATTTGATGGGTTTGATATTGGTGGATTTGGAGGTTCTCCATCCGGTCAGTTATATATGCGTTTTCTCCAAATAGGTGCATTGATGCCTCTGTGCCGGACGCACTCATCCAAAGGAACCGTCATGCAGGAACCCTGGGATTATGGACATATGTACACCTATATCAATAAGAAAATGATACAGCTTCGTTATAAGTTGCTGCCGGTTATGTACACATCGTTTTATGAACATACCCAAACAGGCGCTCCTATCATACGGCCTCTCGTTTATGAATATCAGGATGATCCGCATACTTATAACATTAATGATCAATTTATGCTGGGTGATCATTTGATGGCGGCTCCAGTAGTTCAGAAAGATCAAAATTCAAGAAAATTATATCTGCCTAAAGGTACCTGGTATGAGTTTTTCAATGATACCAAGTACGAAGGAGGCAAAACGATAAAAGTGGCCGCTCCTATACGTGCTGTGGATACATATAATAAAATTTACAACCATCCGTATGCCGGACTCCCGTTATTTGTTCAGGCCGGATCGGTTATTCCGATGCAAAAAGTACAGCAGTATGTCGGACAGAAGAAGATTACCAATATGAATCTTCGGGTTTATAATGGTGGTTCAAGAAAAAGTGAACTGTATGAAGATGACGGTGTTAGCCAGAATTACAAAAAAGACGATTACCGTTTAACCCACTTTCAAACCGAGTCTGATTCCCGTGATTTCAATATTAACGTGACTATGAACGGAAAATATTCGGGAGCGGTTAAAACCTTTACATGGAAGATTTATGGTTTGAATAACCAACCACAATATGTAAAAGTAGATGGTAGGAAAGTAGATGCTCAGTATGATGCCAAAAATCATACTGAAACCTTCAAAACCGACGCTAAAGCCATGAAGGTTGAAATAAAAAAATGAGATGTATGACCAAAAGTGGAAAAAGGGCGATAACTTTAAGGGTTATCGCCTTTTTAGTTGTGACAGAAGCTTTTTTAAAACGTTTATCTTAATCCAAAGAACTTATTTTTATTAGTTTAATTAACACCAAAATTCTGTTTTATTGACATTTTGTTGGTATTGTATATAATACCAATGTGGATAAAATCGGTATAGATACAAATGTACTGGTTACCGCCCTGCGATCAAATCGTGGCGCATCATTTAAACTCTTACAATTCGTAGGAACAGGTAAGTTTGCTATAAGTCTTTCTGTTCCTCTGTTAATTGAATACGAATCCGTTATCAAGCGGAAGAAATTTAAGCATTTAATCGACTCAGATATTGATGATGTGTTAAATTATTTGTGCAAAGTAGCTGATAAACGTGATATCTTTTTTCTTTGGCGTCCTTTTTTAAAGGATCCGAAGGATGATATGATTTTAGAGCTTGCGGTTGAAGCTGGATGTCAGTACATCGTAACTTATAACTTGGATGATTTTAAAGAAATCCAAAAATTTGGAATCAGTGCGATTACACCCAAGCAATTTTTAACAAAACTAAGATTATTATGAGCACCTTAAGTCTGCGATTACCGAAATCAGTGCATGAAAAAGTGCGCGAATTAACAAAAAAGAAGGTGTTTCAATGAATCAGTTAATAAGCTCAGCCGTTTCTGAGAAATTGTCCGCACTGCTAACCGAGGAATATTTAAAGGAGCGGGGAAAGCAAGGCTCCCGGGAGAAATTTGAAAAGGTTTTATCAAAAGTGCCCGAAGTGGCGCCGGAAAAAAATTACGATCTTTAATTTATCATTCAAACGGTTTTAATAAGTCTATTGATAATATTTTATATGTACGAAAATGTGTCTTGTTAATATTTAGCTGTCCAATGTCTTTTTCAGGCAACGGTTTCATTTATCATATTCACATCAAAGCCTTCTATCAATTTTAAAAACTTATTACAGACAACCTTAAAAATTTACAGGTCTATACTCACATTGGGGTTGATATAATCATTACTAATTGATAATTAAAGCATTATACAATAATTCATTTATTAGTAATGAGATATCCTATGAAAAAGAAAATATCGTATGTAGAGCTCACCTTTCTGATTTTTTTATTTTTAAATCTGTCGATAAAACAGAGTTTAGGACAGAAGATGGTAAATCCCGAAATTGATCAAACAAATCAACCATTCTGCTATTACAGTCAGCCAACGGATGAAATCGGGGTAATGAACGGTTTTGACGGTACCATGATCACCCCAAAAGGGGATATTGGAACCGGTTTTGGAACATTGGTCTTCTTTTATGGAAATTCGCTTACACCGGTAAATCATAGAATCAGAACACTTCAAAAAGGATATCTTCCCATCATCCATTACCATTTTAGTCATGATGGAATGGAATACCGGGTAACAGCTTTTGCAGCAACCTTAGACGGTAATCCCAATAGTCCGATGATGAATTTTATTCGCGTAAAAATTCAAAATCATGGATTACGTTCAAAAACAGCTTATTGGGGTACCGGGATACGATATAAAAATAAGTTGAATAGTTTAAATCAGGGACATTTGCCGGTTGTTCCGTCTAAACCCGGAAAATATGGTCAGGATGGAGTAAATTTCAATGCCAATTGGAACTATAAATTTGGGAACAATACACTTCTGCGAGATAACAAAGTGATGTATCTGTTTCAGGAACAGCCCAAGCCTGAAAAAATGTTGAGGCTATCTGGTGATCAGGGAAAGGTTACACCTGAAACTTCGCTTGGAGTTGTAAAATATGCTTTTCATCTAAATCCGGGTCAGTCGGCTTCCCTTGTTTTTAAAATGCCTTATAAGCCCTTTCCCATGAATAACCGGATTAAAAGAAAACTTCAGGATGCCTCATTCTCGAATTATTTACAAAAGACGGTATCATTCTGGGAGAATTTATTTAAAAAAGGGACGAACATTAGTATCCCTGAGAAAAAGGTAAATGATACTTTCCGTGCGAGTTTGGTTTATGATCTTATCGCCCGGGATAAAGAAAAAGGAAATTATGTCCAAAAGGTGAATGACTTTCAATATCACGCTTTTTGGCTGCGGGACGGTTCTTACATAACGCGTATGTATGATCTTACCGGATATCATAATATCGCACAACAAAACTTAGACTTTTTCGGCAAATGGCAGGAATCCGATGGAAATTTTGTATCTCAGCGTGGTCAATATGATGGCTGGGGAGAAGCTATTTTTGCTTATGGTCAACATTTCCGATTGACCCATGATATCGCATTCGCTAAAGAGGTCTATCCACAGGTGCTGAAAGCAGTAAAATGGTTGAAACAGGCACGTGCTAAAGATCCGCTACATTTGATTCCCAAAACGAATCCTCATGATAATGAACAAGTCACAGGACATATTACCGGACAAAATTTTTTAGCGCTGGATGGTTTGAAGAATATTATCCCCATAGCTGAAGCTTTAGGTAAAACACAGGATGCCCGCGACTTTCAAAAAGAGTACAACGATTATTATCAAACGCTCTTGAAGAGATTGAAAAAGGTTACAGCCCGGACGCATGGTTATATTCCTCCCGCACTGGATGTCTACGGTGGAGACGATTGGGGAAACATGATGGCGGATTATCCCGGTATCGTTCTGAATCCGAATAGTCCAATGGTTGCCGCTACTATCAAGAATACACGGAACAAATATCGTGAAGGGATCATGACGTATAAGCTGGACGGATTTATTTATCTGCACGATTATATTACTTTTAAAAATACAGAAACCGAGGTGATTCGTGGTGAACAAAAGATGGCGCTTAAAGAATTGTATGCGACTTTAGTGCACACTGGTTCTGCTAATGATGGTTTTGAATTTGAAGTTATTCCCTGGAAAAATCGAGATCCACAATGGGATTTAGCTCCTCATGGCTGGTTCGCTGCGGAATATCGAACCCTTATTCGTAATATGATGGTCAGAGAGCAGGGGGAAAATCTGCATTTATTTTCTGTTCTTTCACCCGATTGGATAGAGAATGGCAAAACAATCAAAGTACAAAAAGCTCCCACGTATTTTGGTCAGGTGAATATGCGATTACAATGCGGATTGAATCATGCCACATTGACCTTAAATAATCATTTTCTTAATTCAAATCGGCCGGATAGTGTGATTCTTCATTTACCCTGGTTTATGAATACGGAATCGGTTAAAAGCAATGGCATGTCACTCAATATCAAAAATGGACAGGTTGTAATTCCCGACAATGCCCGTATGATAGAGATTACCTGGCATAAAAAGAGCGGCACATCAGATCTGAATTTTAAAAATGCAGTAAAAAAATACGCTCACGAATATAAAGTGCGATACAAAGAAATGTATCCAGGCAAATAAAGCACATTGTTTGAAATAGTTTTCAAAGATGTAATAGAATTGCGTGTAGAATGTGATGTGATTTTTTAGATAAATCGATTAATGGATCAGAAATATTATTAGTAATTAGGGGCCTGCGATGAAATATCGAATGGGTGTCTTACTGAGTATTCTTTTATTAACGAGCAATATTCCGGTATTGGCACAATCACATTCAAGTTTTGTGAGTATAGCTCATTTGAACCATTTACCGGTTTACAATCGCCAAAAAGTAGCTTTAAAAAAGGATTGGTTGATAAAAAGAATTCATCAAAAAGCGCAGGTTTCCCGAACAGCAAACAATCACTTAATTCTTAGCAACGGGCTTATAAGTCGGGAATTTACATTAACACCCAATGGGGCTACGATAGGTTTTGAAAATCTGATGACCGGTGCGAATCTGTTACGATCAGTCAGGCCGGAAGCTCGTGTCGATATTAACGGAATTTGGTTTGATATCGGTGGATTAAAAGGACAACCCGTGCAAGCCTATTTTCGTCCACTATGGCTGGATTCGATGCGTGCCAATCCTAAAGCATGGAAATTGACAGGTTACCGGATTGGTAAAATAAAAGCCCGTTTGAAATGGAAAAAGATATTGAAATGGATGCCACGAGATTTACCATGGCCTCCTCATGGAATAACCCTGACTTTTAAATATCAAATGACGGATAAGATTTTAAAGAATATATCAGTTCCGGCTGGTGAACATTTAGATTATTTAAAACAGGTAAGTATAGATATCCATTATGCGATTTACGATGGGATTCCATTGATATGTAAATGGCTAACAGTTGAAAATCATTCTTCCCATAAGATAGAAATTGTTCATTTTATCAATGAGATATTAGCCACACCGGAAGCGGAAAGTCAGCCTGCTAATTTGTATGGCAAAGGATGGTTGCTACCGAATATCACCGTTCAAACTAACTATGAATTTGGCGGGGCCACCGGTTCCGGGGCAAGTCTGGGAAAAAGCGTTCACTGGAAAGTAGACCCGAAATATAAATCTCAGGTTAATTATAATTACAAAACGAAATGTTTACTCGAAACATATCCCAATTGGGGACCGGCACAGGATATCGTTTCTGGTGGGACCTTTTCCAGTTTCAGGACCTGGGAATTGGTTCATGATAGTTGGAACAGGGAACGAAAAGGTCTGGAAATCAGAAGGATGTATCGTACGATATCACCCTGGGTTACCGAGAATCCCATTTATTTTTCGGTGATACATTCCGATACCAAATCGGTAAAAAAAGCTATTAATCAAGCCGCAGCAGTTGGTTTTCAAATGGTAGATATGTCTTTTGGAAGTGGATTTAATATTGAAGATACTTCGCGGACTAATTACCAGAGAATGAAAATGCTGGATGACTATGCCAAATCAAGGGGAATTGCATTGGGTGGTTATTCACTTCTGGCTTCCCGGCATGTTGGTGGTGGTAATGATGTCGTTATGCCCAAAGGAATGAAACCGGTATTTGGTCACTCGCCCTGTCTGGCGAGTAAGTGGGGTTTAAACTACTTTCACAAACTATATGCCTTTTTTGATTCAACCGGTATGAATGATTTTATCAATGATGGCTCTTATCCCGGTGATGTTTGTGCCGCAACCTGGCATTCCGGACATAAAGGTCTGGCCGATTCACAATGGAAGCAATTCAAGATTATCTCACACTTTTATCATTGGTGTTTAGCACGGGGCGTTTATCTGATTGTGCCTGATTGGTATTTTCTGAATGGCAGTAATAAGACGGCTATGGGTTATAGAGAAACTGATTGGTCCCTTCCTCGCAGAAAACAGGTCATTCTCGAACGTCAGAATATATACGATGGAACGTGGACAAAAACGCCCTCAATGGGTTGGATGTTTGTACCATTGACCGAATATCACGGCGGTGGAGCCGCAGCGACGATAGCTCCTTTAAAAGACCATTTAACACGATACAATCAGGCTTTTGCTGATTTATTTGGAGACGGTGTTTCTGGTAATTTCAGAGGGTTGGAATTGTATGATTCACGAAGGACAGAAACATTAGTCAAACACTGGGTTTCTTTTTATAAAAAACATTTTGCCATTTTAAACTCGGATATTATACATGTCAGACGTCCGGATGGGCAGAATATCAGTTGTATTCTTCATGTTAATCCGTATTTGAAAGATAAGGGGATGGCTATGGTTTACAATCCTTTAGATCATCCAGTTAAGAGGGAGCTTAAGTTGCCATTATATTATACAGGATTGACAAATTCAGCTACCATTGTGCAGAAAAATGGTAGAACCAAAAAGTTTAAATTAGATCGGAAATATGACATTACCGTTCCAATTGATGTGAAAGCCAATAGCTATACCTGGTTAATAATTAAATAAAAAACTATATCATCCGCTAAAAATTAATTGAAGTCGTTGTTCTAAAATTGAAATTATATGAAATCGACAAGTTTAATATTCAGTATCCTGGTATGCCTTTTCAGTTTAAATGCTCAGGCACAAAATCAGTTTAATGGACTTCATGTGGGGATGCACAATCTGTATATGTTGTCAAATGCTAAAACCCGGTCCATAAGTCCGGAAAATCCAACGGGTGGAAAAGGTAAAGGTGGAAGAGCAACATTGAAAAATGGTTCTGCAGCCCATGCTGCCCGGCAGCTGGGACAGGGCTGGAAAGTGAATCCTTATGTCGTGATTAAACCAGGTCAGACCGATACGTTAGCAGATATATCTGCATCCGGTGCGATTCAGCACATCTGGATGACCCCAACCGGACGCTGGCGTTTTGAAATATTACGAATGTATTGGGATGGGGAAAAGAAGCCGTCGGTTGAAGTTCCGGTAGGTGATTTCTTTGCTATGGGATGGCAGCATTATCATCAAATATCATCTTTGGCTGTGGCGGTAAATCCCGGAAGTGGATTAAATTGCTACTGGGTCATGCCTTTTCATAAAAAATGTGTAATAACGCTGCAGAATATTGCAGAGAAACCGATGACGCTCTATTATCAAATCGATTATACTCTGAGTCATGTGCCTAAAGATGCCGCTTATTTTCATGCTGAGTATAATAGAGAGAATCCGGTGCCTTTTAAGAAACCATATACTATTGTCAACAATATTCGTGGTAAGGGTCAGTATGTAGGTACATATTTAGCGATTCAGCCACATAGTAACGGCTGGTGGGGAGAAGGAGAAATCAAATTCTATATTGATGGAGATACAAAATTTCCGACAATAAACGGGACCGGCACCGAAGATTATTTTTGTGGTTCTTATGATTTTCTGTCAAAAAATAAAAAAGGGAAAAGAGTATATACTTCATTTTCAACACCATATACCGGTTTTTATGTGATCCGACCTAAGTTACCCAATAACACCGAAACACGTTTCGGATTGTACCGGTGGAACATACGTTCACCAATCCGTTTTAAACACGATTTAAAAGTAACTATACAAGATCTCGGCTGGCAAAGTGGAGGAAGATACCGACCTCGGAGAGATGATATTTCTTCGGTTGCTTATTGGTATCAGACGTTACCACATACTCCATTGCCACCGTTACCGGATAAGGATAATTTAGAGATTCATTAATCTTATTGTCCGAAAGATATGACAG